>CAZPZR010000047.1:0-14319 GCA_964591105.1 uncultured Lachnospiraceae bacterium
TCTTTAGCATGCGCTTTAGCTGTTTCAGCTGTGATTGACATATTGTTTTCCCTCCTTGTTTGGTTTGGCCTTTAAAAATAAATGTATATAACAATCACTTCCAACACGAGAAGTACCTCTCGTTACTTCTCACAAAAGAATCGGGGGTCTCTTGTCTCGTTGTCTGTGATGCAATACCTGTAATAGGTTTTATTTGCCGTTTGGCAACTGTTCTACCTGTTTAGATACTCTTAAGTGTCTGTACAGTGAGTGACCAATTGTTCTCATAACATGGTCTGTCTGATGGAACACTTTTAATTTCATCTGTGGTGCAGAACCCATTACTGTGTTAGAACAGTCTGAGCAGTTACCGATGATGATGTATTCAGCGCCATCTTTCTTGAACTGAATGTTGTTCTTAGCCTGACCTGGGCAGTTACCTGGGCGTTCACATTTCAGTGGAGCACCTGGTTTTGCAGATACAGCCTGTTTACATGTTGCAACAGAAACAACTTTACCATTCATCTTTTCACACAGATCACGCATACGGTCTTCATTACCACCACATGCACATACAAGAAGTCCTACTGGAGCTCCGTGTAAATCTGGGAATTCGATTGTAACGATGATACCACCTGTTGTTTTTGTTGTTGGTGCATCTAATGTAGTTGCCTTTCCTGTGAAAGGTCCACCCATAATGATTTCACCATATTTTCCATCAATTCCGCCAGCTTTTTCAATCATGTCGCCAACGCTTGTTCCTACTGGAACATCCATGAATACGTGTGGTTCATTACCACCGTTGATTTTACCAATTACTGTCATATTCTTGCTGAAGCTTGGTTTCTTAAGTTCAATTGCTTCAGTAATACGAAGTAATGTTTCACAGTTGATTACAACTGCTTTTGCAGCTGATGGAAGCTGTGTTGTCTCAAGTTCAATTCCGAGACATTCTCTTACTACAGCACGTTCTTCACCCATTGGGTAGATGTCTGGAAGTAAGTGAATTGATAATGAATCTTCGTCTTTGATTGCTGCACGAAGAATTTCTACAGCTTTTTCATTTTTCTTTTTGATTGCGATGATACCTTTTGCAGCATTGCAGATTTCCATACAATATTTTAATCCGCGGATTGTTGCATCAGTATTTTCTTCCAACTGAATTACGTTGTGTTTTAATCCTGGTTCACATTCAGCCGCATTAACCAGAACATATCCTCCTTCAAGATCTGTTCCAATCTTAATACCAGTTGGGAATCCAGCACCACCCATACCAACAACACCAGCAGCTTTAACCATATCAAGCTTGCTTGCGTCTTCTGGAACATCGATAGGTACGAATTCATCCTTCTGTTCTTCGTCTGGTTTAATAACGATTCTGTCTTCCAGTACTTCTTCTACCACACCGTACACACTGGAAAAGATGTTAGCGCCGAGTCCTGTTGGAGTAGCAATTAAGGTACCTTTTTTTACCTCATCCCCAGCTTTAACGATTGCTGCACAAGGTGCACCAACATGCTGACGCAATAAAATCTGTACATTTCCCATGACATTTCTCTCCTTTACATTTTTATAAGTATAAAACGCAACTCTAACATTCCGTTTACTTACCTACATTGTACCATGTTTTTACGCTAAATAACAGAAACAACTGCAATTTTTTGTTGTTTCTTTTTTAACATAGTCCCTTGGACAACTTATTTATATTTTCTATAATGTGTTTGCGATTTTTTTAACACTTTATAGGTATTTTTTTTGGCGAGGGCATGTGGGAATCGAACCCACCCAGGACGCTCTTAACGCCCCACACTAGTTTTGAAGACTAGGAGGCACACCAGTCACCCATCTACCCCCAAAATTGCTCTCGCGTCTAATGACGATAACACACTTTTATCGACATTTCAACACTTTTATTTATTTTTATAATAACAAAAAACCGTTGACTTTTCAATGGTTATCCCCCATAATATTTGTATAAGGTCAAATGCGACGCACGGATACAGAATATTTGTTAATTTTCTGTCGTATTATTGATTTATTTGTTTTTTATTTCTTTAATTTGACTGAATTTTATCAATCTTTTCTTATGAAAAAGGCACTGTTCGCTAGGGACTTACAGTGTTTTTATATAGCTTATAGATGCGGTCTATAAGTATAATAAAACTAAATATGCTCAAGGAGGTATGTGTTATGGCATTAAAAAAAGCTAACGTCAACTTCGATCGTTTTGAAGCTGCTCTTCAGGTAGTTGACGCTCACACAGTTGGAGAATTTTGTCGTATGGTTATCGGAGGATTCCCTGAACCAGAAGGAACAACAATGATTGAAAAGAAAAAATGGATGGAGGAAAATTACGACCACATTCGTACCGCTCTTATGTTTGAACCACGTGGACATCATGATATGTTCGGTGCATTCATCTGCGAACCAGTTCATGAAGAAGCTGACTTCGGTGTTTTATTCATGGATACAGGCGGATATCTTAATATGTGTGGACACTGTACAATCGGTGCTATCACAGTAGCAATCGAAGCAGGACTCATCGATTCACACGAAGGTGAAAACGAAGTAGTTATGGATGCTCCAGCAGGAATCGTTCGTACAAAAGCTATTGTAAAAGACGGAAAAGTAGAAAGCGTTACATTAACAAACGTGCCTGCATTCGTTTACAAAGAAAATCAGAAAGTTGTTGTTGATGGAAAAGAAATCACATTTACAATTTCTTTCGGTGGAAGCTTCTTCGCATTAGTTGATACAACACAGCTTGATATCGGCGAAATCAATGCTAAGACAGTTCCTGCATATACACAGTTAGGTATGAAGATGCTTGAAATCATCAACAAGGAAATTCCTGTACAGCATCCACTTCTCGACATCACATCTGTTGACCTTGTGGAATTCTACGGACCAACTCCTAACAAAGATAACGCTGATTTAAGAAACGTTGTTATCTTTGGTGAAGCTCAGGCTGACCGTTCTCCATGTGGAACAGGTACAAGTGCTAAACTTGCTACACTTCACAAATGGGGCGAAATCGGTGTTGGAGAAAAATTCCGTTACGAAAGCTTTATGGGATCACTCTTCATCGGAGAAATCAAAGAACTTACAAAAGTTGGCGATTTCGACGCTGTAGTTCCTATGATCACAGGAAGCTGCTACTTAACAGGTATTGGAACATACTTAATCGATCCATTGGATAACTTAAAATATGGTTTCATCGTTGGTTAATTTTTGCTAACACAATGGGCGGATTTACATCCGCCCTTTTTTTATTGCCGCTATTTCTATTTTATATTCCATCTTGTTAATTATGCTGTCAAACACATATACCGGTTGATAGAACCCTTTCGAATCCATTCGATACTCTAATTCACAGCCCAACACTTCTATTTCCAGCTTTTCATTACTCAGAAAATTAAACTCTCCTATTTCCAATTTTTCATATGCTTCTTTTTCACTCATAATCGGAAACTTCTTATACGTTTCATACTTAACAACAGAATTCCAAACTTCCGAAAAGCGTCCGTTTTCATAATATGTTCCTCGAATTTCCCCTTTTTGCCAATATGCACCCCCAACTTTTTGATTTACCCGGAAACTATAACTATCCGCAACCCAATTAAAGTGCAATAAAAAGGAGCATCTCCGTAACTAATCGTTCAGTCACAAAAAATGCTCCTTTTAAGGGTGCTTACTATACTAAGCACTCGTGCATATCTTCTTCCTCGATTCCAGTTGCGCGCATCATCGCTACAATCTGTTCTCTTTCCTCAAGTTCTGCACACCAAGATAATCCACAACCAGCTGAGATTGCTCTCGGAACTGGGATGATTCTTCCCGGTACATCATTTTCCTTGCATGCCTTTTCCATCGCCATCGCATCTGCTGTCGTATGGAATGTCACAACAAGTTTTAATTCTTTCTTTCTCATTACTATTCAATCACCACTTCGAAGTATCCGTCGATTTCAGAAGCTGTTGATTTTCTACCCTTATCTTTTGCTAATTTCTCAACATTCATTTTCTGATGTGGTTCACTCACCAGTACTTTTACTGCTCCTGTTGTCTCCTTCAGTGCCTGCGCTGTAAGCATCACTGGTTCTGGACAAGACAGACCTCTTGCATCTACTTCCTTCATATTTAAACCTTCTTTCCTAGAATACTATGTATCTCTTTACAATTCAACTATTATTTTGTTTCTCTCTTATGAGTGAATGCAATTACAAAGCATACAACGATACAGATAATGCATGCAATTTTACCAGCTGGTGTAGCTGCTCCAGCAACGATTTCCTGTGTTTCTGCATCGAGTGCTGTTCCGCTTGATGCAAGTCCAAGGTTGTGGCAGAGTGCTGCTCCAACTAACATACCAATTACTGTAACTGCTGCATCAGAAGATCCCTGTCCTGCAAGGATTAACTGACGAAGTGGGCATCCACCTGCAAGAACTGCTGCGAATCCTACTGTATACATTCCAAGAATATTCCAAAGGTGATCAGAGTGTGCAATGATACCAGGTGTACCAAATGCAAGAACAAAACGTCCTGTTGCTACGTTAAATACTAACATTACAACAAAGAGTCCTGCTACAACGCTGAATAAGTCAAAGTTTTTCATAAGAATGATATCACGGATACTTCCTGCGAAACACATTCTTGATTTCTGAGCAAGTGCACCAAAGATCAATCCACCAATTAAGGAAAGGATAATTGGAGCATGTACACTACCTGGTCCAGCTTCGCTGAATTTCAAAACAGATGGTGCAGCTAAAAGAAGAACTAAAAGTCCTGCCATAATGATTGGAAGTGCAGCTCCTGCTGCCTGATTTGTTGCATGTGCTCTTCCAAGGCTGAAGCCTTTCTTCAGAGCGAAGACACCTGTTCCAACTCCGAGAACAAATCCGATCAATGCTACCCATGCATTCAAGTCACCAGCTGACATACGAAGAATCATACGCAGTGGGCATCCAAGGAATACCAAAGAACCGATCATGATACATAAACCAAGCACAAAACGTGTCATTGTTGATGAACCTGCTGTTGAACGGTATTCTTTTGTTGCAACAGAAATAATAAATGATCCAAGAACAAGTCCGATAATTTCTGGACGCATATACTGTACTACTGCTGCCTGATGCATTCCAAGTGAACCTGCCATATCACGAATAAAGCAAGCAATACAAAATGCCATGTTTGCTGGATTTCCAAAAAATGCCAGGCATGCCGCTACAAGCCCACAAAGCGCACCAGCGAGCGCTAATGTTTTCTTTGAATTTGTTAAATTCATTCTTTCTTCCTCCTATCTCTCTTCGCTCAGATATTATTCTTCTTCCTGAGCAAGTTCTCGAACCGCTTGAATTGCGAGTTCTATTTCTTCATCCGTATTATAATGTGAGAAACTAAATCTCACCGCTCCCTGTTCTACTGTGCCAAGTGCCTCATGCATAAGCGGTGCACAATGCCCTCCTGGTCGTGTAGATATTCCATAAACAGTGAGAAGCTCATCACTCACATCTGAAGAATCATAATCTCCGATATTCAGTGTCACAACCGCGCAACGGTTCTTTGTACTGAAATCTCCATATACTTTTACTGTAGGAATCTCTTTTACGCCTTCGTAAAATTTCCACATCAATTCCTGCTCTCTAGCACGAATCGTATCAATTCCTGTTTCTTCCAAATATGTCAATGCTGCATGTAACCCAGCAATTCCATGTCCATTTAAGGTACCAGCTTCCAGTGCTGTTGGCATTTCTACCGGATGCGTCTTGCTAAATGTCTGCACACCACTGCCACCAGTCTTCAATGGGTGAAGCTGTAATCCTTCCCTTACATAAATACCACCTGTTCCCTGTGGGCCAAGCAATCCTTTATGTCCAGTAAAGCAAAGAACATCGATATTCATTTCTTTTACATTAATTGGAAATACACCCGCTGTCTGTGACGCATCCACGGCAAATAACACGTTATGTTTGTGTGCTAATTCACCAATTGCTTTCACATCTACATAATTTCCCGTTAAGTTGGAACCATTTGTACAAATAATAAGTTTTGTATCTTCTGCAATTTCTTTTTCAATATCAGCAAGATCCAATGTTCCATTTTCATTGCTCTTTACGATTGTGAGTCGAACCCCCATTTTCTCCATCTCATAAAGCGGTCTCAATACTGAATTATGTTCCAGCATTGTTGTAATCACATGATCTCCAGGATTCAAGAGTCCTTTAATCGCAATATTCAAGCTTTCTGTCGAATTGTTTGTAAATGCAATCTGTCTCGCATTCTCCGCACCAAACAATTTCGCCAGTTTATCTCTGGTATCATAAATAATTCTCGCCGCACTCAATGATGCCTCATTCGCTCCACGTCCTGCATTTCCCATGGACGTCATCGCTGCCACCACTGCATCAATCACCTGCTGTGGCTTATGCATCGTTGTTGCTGCATTATCTAAATATATCATTTCCGTACCACCTTTCCTACCCTTAAGTATAACGCTTTCTTTTTCCTACGTCTAATTGCTAGGAGCAATAAAAGAATCTGCTCATAGTTTTTTTCTATAAACAGATTCCCCTTCTTACATATCCTTATAAACTTCTTTCACGACTTTTACAAAGCGCTCTGCCGTTCTAGATAATTGATAGTTTTTATTATACACAAGATTGATATCTCGTCCACTTCCAGATCCTGGAATTGGGAATGCCAGTAAATATCCAGCATCTACATCATCTTTTGCAGCCAGCTTGGAAATCACTGAGATTCCAAGTCCCTGACGAACAGATTTCTTGATTGTCTCCTGATTTTCAATACTTGCAATAATGTCTAACTTTGATGGATCCACTTTTGCTGCGCGAAGCTGTTTTTCTGCTTCTTTTCTTGTTCCAGACCCTTCCTCACGCATAATCACAGATTCTTCCAACAACCAAGAAATATCCTCTCCCTGATTCTGCTGAAGTTCCTGATACTTTTCAGTATTCGGAGTAATAATCACCAGTTCGTCCTTATAGAATGGGATATATTTGCAGTGTTTCTTTTCCAGAACAGTACCTGTAAATCCAACATCCACCATATTGTCAATCAGCTGTGTAATAACTTGACTACTGTCGCTTTCTACAATTTTAATCTGTTCATCTGGATATCTTTCATTAAATCTCAGAAGAATATTTGGCAAAAGATACTGTGCAGGAATCGTGGACGCTGCAATAGAAATTGTATGTCTGCGATCTTTTTCTTTTGCACAAAAACGTTCCTCAATCTTCTTTTCTATATCTACCATCTGCTTCGCATATTTATAAAGTTCTTTCCCAGCATCTGACAGACTTACTTCTTTTGTATTTCTTATAAAAATTCTTACATTCAGTTCTCTTTCCAATGCAGAAATATGTGCACTTACTGTGGGCTGTGTCAAGAATACTTCTTTTGCAGCCTTTGAAAAGCTTCCGCTTTCCGCAACATGCACAAATGCTTCTAATTGTTTTAAATTCATTAGTACGCTACCCTTTCACTTTCTGCGCCTACTTTTTTTGTCACTTTGATACTATCCATGTATTCCAGAATAGGTTTCGCACTCTTTCTACTTGTATTAAATATATCTCGCACCTGAGCAATCGTAATCACAGGATCTTCCTTCAGTTTATCCCGGATAATATCTCTCGCATGTTCCATATATTCTTTCAAAGTGAACATATCATCAGAAACTTTCACAACGACCTGTTCCTCTACCAGAATATTCAGGATATCATCTGTGATATCTCTCGGAACATTTTTCATATCAATTTCAGAATATCTCGTAAAGTCATACTCTGCTTTTCTCAAGGTATCTACTATAATCTCAGATACTTTCTCGAAAGTCGCATCTTTTCTCACTTCAAATTCTGGTGTAGCCAAGAATTCGTCTACACGTTTGATATTTTCTTGCTCTTCAAACATTTCTAATATCTTATCAAATACATTTGGCTTCATTTTCTTAAAATAAGTCATCTGTACTTCTGCTTTTTTCATACCATAGCGATATGGATACTTATCTTCATATGCTTTTAACGCCTCTAAAAGTGTATGAAGTGTACCTCTTGCAGTATCTGCATGCCATACGTATGTGTCTTTTCTCATTGCAAATGTATGCACAATTCCCTGTGTTACCAGTTCTTCCACATCCATCTGCACTTCCTCTGCTGAGAGTGCTGTCATCTTTGCCAGCTCTGTGACTGTAATCGCTGTATCTGCATGGCTTTTTACATGCATCTCGATGACGTCAGCAGTGGAACCAGACTCTTTTCGTTTTAATTCTTCTATTGTCTGTTCCTGGAATCTCTTTTTCACTCTTGGATTCGGTTCTAGAACAACTCCTCCACCAATTGTTTCCATTGGAGAGTAGAATCTCACTACAAACTTGTCGCCTCTACGCACTGCCACTTCTTCTTCCAGTCGAAGCTGTACATAGCCGCTTTCTCCAGGCCCAATCTCCTCTTTATCCAGCAGAACTGCTCGACAAAGGATTTCGCTAGTACCTGTAAAGAAATGCAATCTCGTATGATTCGTCAACACACGCATGGAAGAGTCCAGCACATTCAACTTCACATCCAAAAGATCTGTATTCTTCATACTATTCTTTGGCGCAAGCACACAGCCACGTTCAATCTCTTTCTTCTTAACATTCGAAAGATTGATCGCAACTCTCTGACCCGCATAGCAAGCTGCTTTATCTTCTCCATGTACCTGGATGCTTCGAATCTTACACTCTTTTCCAATCGGATACATCTCAAGTGTATCTTCTTTCGTGATGGTTCCCGATACCAACGTTCCTGTAATGATTGTGCCGAATCCTGACAGTGAAAATGCACGGTCGATTGGTAATCTCGGAATCGTATGTATATCTTTTTCCATCTCGTCATCATTGGTCATATCAGAGATCATCTGAATTAATTCTTCTAATCCCTGACCTGTTGCAGCTGACACTTTCGCTACTGGAGCATGTTCCAGAAAAGTACCTTCCAATTCTTCCTTGATTTCCTCTTCTACAAGTTCCAGCCACTCTTCATCAACCAGATCACATTTATTTAACACAATGATGCTTTTCTCAATTCCCAGAAGATGCAGGATGTCTACATGCTCTCTTGTCTGAGGCATAATTCCTTCATCTGCTGCCACTACCAGCAACACCAGATCCATTCCTACAACTCCTGCCACCATGTTATTAATAAACTTCTCATGTCCCGGAACATCGATAATTCCAGCTCTGTCTCCGCTTGGAAGATCAAAATAAGTAAATCCGAGGTCTATGGTAATCCCCCTTCTCTGTTCCTCTTCCCAACGGTCTGTATTTCTTCCGGTAAGTGCTTTGATCAGCGTTGTCTTACCATGATCGATATGTCCGGCAGTTCCTATGATGATATTTTTCATAAGTTACTCCAATACTTTTAATTCATCAAACTGACTTACAATCTGCTTAAATGCTCCTTTGTCCAAGGTACGTACATCCAGATAAATAGTATCGTTTGCCGTTCTTGCAATAATTGGAACCGGAAGCTGTCTCATACGTTCCTCCAATTCAGCTACACTGATTTTTTCCGGGCGGATTGCAACTGCCATACTTGGAATTCTTTCCAATGGAAGAGATCCCCCACCAATCTGTGATTCACATGGAACTGCCTCAATACTTGCTGGAAGTTTCGCACGCTTCAGCATACGCACCAATGCTTTTGCATCCTGCGTAATCTCATCCAATGGCTTCGTAATCATACGAAGGACTGGAATATTCTTGATTGCATTTTCCTCTGATAAATATTCCTGAAGTACCAGTTCCAACGCACCTGCTGTAAATTTGTCAATACGAAGTGCTCTCGTCAACTGGTTCTTTTTCATCTTATCAATATACTTCTTCTTACCTATAATGATACCTGCCTGTGGACCACCCAATAATTTGTCTCCACTAAAGCAGACAACATCTGCACCTTTGGCAATGGATTCCTGCACTGTTGGTTCGTAAGTAATTCCATACTTGCTCAAATCAATCAGCACACCACTTCCAAGGTCTTCAATTACTGGAATCTCATGCTCCTTCGCCAAAGGAATCAGTTCATCAATTCCAACAGTATCTGTAAATCCAACAATTCGATAATTACTTGTATGAACTTTCAGAAGCGCCTTCGTCTCTTCTGTAATTGCATTTTCATAATCATCAAAATGTGTTTTGTTCGTTGTACCAATTTCTACCAATGTTGCTCCACTCTGTTCCATAACATCTGGAATACGGAACTTTCCACCGATTTCCACAAGTTCTCCTCGAGATACAACTACTTCTCCACCTTTTGCAAGTGAACTCAACACAAGCATTACCGCAGCTGCATTATTATTTACTGCCATAGCTGCTTCTGCACCTGTAATCTTACACAATAATTTTTCAAAATGAGAATATCTTTCTCCTCGTTTGCCCGCTTCCAGATTGTATTCCAGATTGGAATATCCTGTTGCAAGCATTGCCAGACGTTCCATGTGGTGTTTGCCAATTGGCGCACGCCCAAGGTTCGTATGAAGAACAGTTCCTGTTCCATTCAGAACCATACGCATATTCGGAGTATGCATCTTCGCTACTGTTCTTTCAATATGAGGAATCAGAAGATCCATCTGTTTCTGAATTGCTTCTTCCTCTTCGCTCTCAGCAATAAACTTGCGGAGTTTATCCATTTCTATATGAATAGATTCCATCACAGTATCTCTGCTGTAGCGTTCAATCAATTCCTGAACCGCTGTATCTTCCAAAAGAATATCTACCTTTGGGATACTGCGGTACCATACATTTTTATTCATACTTTCTACCTCTGTTATTTAAAACAAGCGAATCCACTTATCGCTCTTTTCTGCAACCCTTCCAATGATTGAGACTGCAGTATCGATTCCGCTCTTCGCGAAATCATCCAACATCCCCTGCAAATTCTCTGGGGATACACTGATCAACAGACCACCAGACGTCTGTGGATCGTAGAGAAGATCCAGATAATGTTCTGCAACTGAACCTGTCTCAACTTTATCAATGGAATAGCCACGGTTCTTATATGCGCCCGCTGGGACAAGTCCCATCTTCGCATAATCAATCGCATCCTGGAAGTACGCAATATCTCTGACATTCAGTTCAAAGGTTACTTCACTTGCGGATGCCATCTCGGCACAATGTCCAAGCAGCCCAAATCCTGTAATATCGGTACATGCGGATACATCATATCTTTCCACTACTCGTTTTCCAATTTTATTCAGGGAAGCCATTACTGTCTGTGCTTCACGAATTGCGGAAGGTGATGCCATCTCTGCTTTAATCGCCGTATTTACAATTCCACTTCCGATTTGCTTTGTCAGTACCAAAATATCTCCTGGTCTGCAGCCATAATTTTTAAATATCTTATCAGGATGTACAAATCCGGATACACACAATCCATACTTTGGCTCATCGTCCTGTACGGAATGTCCTCCTACCAGTACTGCTCCTGCTTCTTTCACCTTATCTGCGCCACCCGCAAGGATGTCGCCGAGAATCGCCGGATCCAGACAGTTCGGGAATCCGACTATGTTAAGTGCCACCGCCGGCTCTCCTCCCATTGCCCATACGTCACTTAAGGAGTTCGCCGCTGCAATCTGTCCAAACATGTAAGGGTCGTCCACAATCGGTGTAAAGAAATCAACGGTTTGGATCATTGCGATTTCGTCAGTCACTTTATAAATAGCTGCGTCGTCAGATGTCTCAATACCCACGAGCAAATTGTCATCGTGGAATTGCGGAAGCTTACTCAGAACCTGAGCAAGGGTCTCTGGACCAATTTTCGCTGCTCACCCTGCCGTTTTACTTAATTGTGTCAATCTAACATTTGATTTCATCCTAATTGTTTCCTCCCATTAATCTACTACCTTCAATACCTTCTAAAATTGCGTAATTTTGCTACGCATAAAAGAGCCATTTCCCCGTCTCTTGTCCGAGGACATGGCCCTTCAATTGTCATTCAATCATTCCTTTACAAATTAAGGTCTAATTGTCTTTGTTGCTTCTGCCATTGCCTCAACAATACTATACATATTAGTAACAGAACCAACTGCAAGTTTTTCTTTCAATCCATAATAGTCAAGACATGTACCACATGTAAGGATCTCAACTCCCTGAGCTTCCAGTGATTTCAAGTCTTCTAATGAATCAGAGCCTTCTGCTGTCAATGTTGCTCCACCATTGTAGAACAGCATCTTCTTAGGCAATGTATCTAACTGTGTAACAGCAAAGATAAATCCCTTGATCAATACTTTACCAAGATCATCATTACCTGTTCCCATACGGTCAGAAGAAACCACAACGATTGTGTTGTCTCTTGCGTCTGGTACGCATGTTACTTCTTCACTTCCTGCTTCTGCAACTGCTCCTTCTGTCTGAATTACTACTTTGAATTCCTTATCCCCAAGTTTTTCAGATGAAACTGTTGCTCCTGCACTTGATGCCATCTTTGTAACGTTCTGTACAGCGATTTCATTATCTACTAATACTTCAATTACTTCTGGACCTGTAAGTGCCTGCATTGCCTTTTTGGTTTTAATAACCGGGATTGGGCAATTATCTCCCATTGCATTAACTGTAATCATGATGTCTCCACCTTTCCTTAGTTTAATCACTTACCTTTAATACTCATAGAGGTATTCTATCACTCTTATTGCAAAAGGTAAATCATTTTTTTAATTTATGTAAAAGTTCGAAAGAAATTATAACCAGTGGGCATAACCCTCTGTATCCCTTTCATACTCTTGCACATCAACGATGTGATAAGAGCCATCTTTATAATAAGCTGGCTGCATTTTCCCCTTATTGAATTCATCAATAAATTCTTCCATAGAATGAATATCGTTCGGGAAATAAGTTGCACACACGCCTACTTTCTCCGGTACATGGCAGTCGCTGGACCCCATCGTGAAATATCCAAGCTCCAAAGCATACTCTGCTGCCTTCTTACACGCTTCATAAGTCGTGCTTCCATTCAACACTTCCAGACCATCCAGACCTTTAACTGTGCGTAAATTTTCTTCCAATCCTCGATTATTATTTCGGAAAGGATGTACCGCGAAGCAAATGCCTCCCTGAGCTTTTACCATATCAATAAATTCCTGTGCAGACACGCGCTCTGCTGGATATTCATCAATTCCAAATGCTGCAATATCTCCCTGCAGTGAAAAATATTCGATCCCTACTAATACAAGGAATCCTGTCCGTTCTGTGTACTCTTTGGCATATTCTCGAAGCCCCATGCTGTCGTGGTCTGTGATGCAGATTGCATCCAAGCCTTTTTCTTTTGCAATCTGTACCATCTCATCCAACTGCAAAAAACTATCCTTCGAGTATGTCATCTCATGCATATGTGTGTCAATTAACATCTTTCCAATCCTATACTTTCCCTATTTTCTATAATTTCATTATATAAAGTAACTCAGTACGCTTCAAATAGAGTTTTTTAATATGTTTTCATCATTATCGAAATATTCTATATGTTTTTTCTTGTTCTACTGACACTCAATTCACAAATCATGTTACAATACATTCATCAAAAGGAGGTTTTCCAATGATTCGTGCAAATGAATATTATCTTATAGCTTTCGAAACCACAACTGCAGCCATGGAAGCAGAAGCTTATTTAAAGCCTCATTTTTCTATAGCTATCATGCCCGTACCTCATGAGATCACTAGTGGATGTGGTCTTGCGGTTCGTTTTCAAAACCCAAATATTGAAGACATTCTTGCTTTTTTAAAAAACTCTCCGCTCACAGGCTCACTATATAAGATGGGTACTTCTAAATTAAATGGCAAACGCCCTATTGAATGTTTACTGACGCTAAAAAAGGTCTGATTACTCAGACCTTTTTCACATATTATGTAGTTGTTCTTATAATGTAATAATCTGATCAACTCCTGCAGGTGCAAGTGCTGCGTATACATTTGGGAAACATCCGATTCCCGCTGGTGCAATCAACTTGTCTGCAATGTCTCTCTGATAGCAGCATCTGTCACATGCCATCAAAAGAACTCCTGTTTCCTCGCTTAATTTCTGAAGTCTTTCCGCAATATCAGAACCTTCAACAAGCATATATGCATTATCAAAGAAGAACATCATCCCTGCTACTTCTGCTCCATGACGCTTTTCTTCCATCTGTGGAATAATCATATGTTCCAGAATTTCTCTTGCATTTGCAGATTCTAATAAATAAGCTACTTTCATTTTCGTTACCTCCAAGTAAATAATTCATATTATAAATTTTAACCAAAATCATCTACCTTTGGAAGTCTCTTACAAATTATTTTAAAATTCCAATATTATCAATTAATC
>CAZPZR010000048.1:0-13969 GCA_964591105.1 uncultured Lachnospiraceae bacterium
TCAATACGTCTTCTGTAGACTGGATATCAGCACCAAATGCACCAATTGTTAATTCGATTTCTGAATTTATTTACAAAAAAGAAAGCATTTTCATAAATATACATTTTTTTGTATTTTTCTTTCATTTTTCGGTGAACTTTATTTGTTCGTCTTTTACAAAATATTGGGCATTTTCTCACTGATAAAGTATTAAAAAAGAGTTTCTCTCTGGCCCCTTGTGAACATATCACAATGACCTTTGAGAAACTCTTTCTTTATCCTTCACTATCCTAACAGCATTCTGTCATTTGCGAACTCGCCATTACTTGCCTTTGCAAATAATTCCATCAGATCTGCTACTTTTAAATTCTTCTTTTCTTCTCCTGAGATATCGTAGATAACACGCCCTTTGTCCATCATAATCAGACGATTCCCAAGTCGAATAGCGTCTTTCATATTATGAGTGATCATCAGGGTGGTGATATTTCCTTCGTTGACAAGTTCTTCTGTAATATTCAACACTTTTGATGCTGTCTGTGGATCCAGTGCTGCTGTGTGCTCATCCAAAAGAAGGAGTCTTGGGTTCTGCATCGTTGCCATAAGTAACGTAATTGCCTGTCTCTGACCACCAGATAAAAGCCCTACCTTTGATGTCAATCTGTCTTCCAGTCCAAGCCCAAGTCTTGCAAGTAATTTGCGGTATCCTTCTCTTTCTGAGTTCTTAATACCAGCTCTTAATGTACGAGGCTTTCCCCTACGTGCTGCAAGAGCCATATTTTCTTCTATCTGCATATTCCCGGCTGTTCCTGTCATTGGATCTTGGAATACTCTGCCGAAATATTTTGCACGCTTATGTTCCGCTAGATTTGTCACATCGATTCCATCAATAGTGATGGTTCCCTGATCCACTGGGTACACTCCGGTAATCATATTCAGAAGTGTAGATTTTCCAGCACCGTTTCCACCAATTACTGTTACGAAATCACCATCGTTTAATGTTAAATCAATTCCATTCAATGCGACCTTTTCATTAATTGTTCCGGCGTTAAATGTTTTGTATACGTTTTTTATTTCAAGCATTCTAGCATCCCCCTTTCTGTGATTTTACACTTTTTGGTAAAATCTTTGACTTCCAATATGGAACTCCAAGGAAAAATGCTACTACAAGTGCTGAGAATAATTTCAAGTCATTCGCATTCAGGCCAAGTCTCAGCACTAATGTAATAACCATGTAGTAAATAATTCCGCCAATCATCACAGAAATCAGTTTCAATGCAAAGTTTTTGAAAATCTTGCCAAACACAACTTCTCCGATGATGACTGCTGCCAACCCGATGACAATTGCGCCACGTCCCATGTTGACATCTGCAAATCCCTGATACTGTGCAAGAAGTGCTCCTGACAATGCTACAATCCCATTCGATAATACCAAGCCAAGGATTTTGCAAGTATCGGTGTTGATTCCATTTGCACGAGCCATTGCACTGTTGCATCCTGTTGCACGAATAGAATGTCCAATCTCTCTTCCGAAGAACCAGTACAGAACTGCAACAAGGACTAATGCAAATATTAAACCAACAATGATAGATTTTGTAATAAATCTCAAGGACACGATTAAATCGTAGTTCATAACGCTTAATGTCTGATTCGCTTTATTTCCTAAAATTCTTAAGTTTACAGAGTATAATGCTAACTGTGTCAGAATTCCTGCCAAAATTGGTGGAATTCCAAAACAAGTGTGGAAGATTCCTGTTGCAAGTCCTGCCAGACATCCGGCAAGAAATGCGACAACCATAGCCAATCGGATATCCATTCCACCGAGTGTACACATAACAAGTACCGCTCCTCCGGTTCCAAGTGATCCATCTACGGTAAGGTCGGCAAGATCAAGCACACGGTAAGTAATATATACTCCAATTGCCATGATCCCCCATATGATTCCCTGTGCCGCTGCACCTGGAAGTGCTGACAAAAAACCTAACATCTCTATAACCTCCAACTATCTGTTTCTTTCTCTATTCTGCAGATGCTTCCATTGCTTCGTAGCCATCTGGAATTGTTAATCCAAGTGCTTCTGCACGATCTGGAATGTACTGTTTTGTTAATTCTTCTGCGTACTCAATTTCCATCTCTGCTGGATCTGCTCCATTTACAAGAATTTCGTATGCCATTTCTCCAGCTTTCTGTCCAAGACTGTAGTAGCTGATAGAAAGTGTTGCAACTCCACATCCCTGACAAATTCCTGCTTCTCCTGCGATTACTGGAACATTTGCAGGTGCCGCAATTTCATTTACCGCTGATGTTGCAGACGCAATTGTGTTGTCTGTTGGAACGTACAGAACATCTACTTCTTCACAAGCTTTTGTTGTTACAGATGCAATTTCGTTCGTATCTGCTACTGTGTAAACGGTTGCTTTTAATCCAAGTGCATCTAATTCTTCTGTAATAACGTCTGCCTGGTATTTTGAATTGGCTTCTGCGGAGCAGTATAAAATGCCAACCGTTTTTGCATCAGGACAAACTTCTTGAATCATAGCTGCCTGTTCTGCAAGTGGTGCCAAGTCTGCGGTACCTGTTACATTGATTCCTGTAACCCCTGTCCAATCACTCATATCTAACGCTGTTCCGAAATCTGTTACAGATGTTGCTACAATTGGAATCTCTGCTGTTGCTGCCATTGCTGCCTGTAATGCTGGTGTCGCATTCGCCATGATCAAATCCACATCATCTGTTACGAACTGATTCACAATTGTTGAGCATGTTGCAGAATCTCCAGCTGCATTTTGCAAATCAAATGTTACATTCTCTCCAAGTTTTTCTGTTAAAGCGTCCTGGAATCCCTGTGTGGCAGCGTCCAGTGCATCATGCTGCACTAACTGACAAATCCCGATGGTATATGTCTGTTCCGATGCTCCGTCATCGTTGCTTCCTCCACAGCCTACACAAAGACTTGCTGTCATAACACTAATCATTGATGCTGATACTACTTTTTTCCACGTTGTTTTTCTCATAATCGTCTCTCCCTTATCCATGTGTGTATTCCACTTTAAAGCTCTACACTTTAAACCGTAACGCTTTAAACTGTTGAATCGTGTTATTATAGTACACCTATTTTTTTCTGATGTCAACCTTCTTTTTAACTTTTTATTTTCTGAATATTCTGTCTATATTTTACCCAAAACAGTTTAATTGAATTTTCTATTATTTTTTTCTAATTTTATATTGACATTTTGCGAAGAGTGCGATATTATAATATCAACAAAAGAGAAGAGACAACTTCAGAAAACAGGAGGACAGTCCAATGAAATAGACATTCATCAACGGACTAGACAATAGAAAGAGAGGTTATAAAGTGAAACTTCAAGAAATTCATTAAAAGGGCTATTTGATTTGTAAAGAAAAATCAAATAGCCCTTCTTTCTGTCTTATTTTATTTATCCCAGCTCAGCTCATGCAAGTGACCTTCTGTTGTCATATTCTGGAATCCATTCTGTCTCAATGCTTCATATAATACAACTGCAACAGAATTTCCAAGATTTAACGAACGAATATCGCCTACCATTGGAATTCTGATGCAATTTTCTTTATGATCTACCAGAATCTCCTCTGGAATTCCCGCGCTTTCTTTTCCAAACATGATGTAACAATCTGGCTCATACTCCACTTCAGTGTACACATTCGTAGCCTTTGTTGTCGCCATATAAATCTTCGCTCCTGGATTTTTTTCCAAAAACTCTTCATAGTTAATATATGTCGTTACATCCAGGTCATTCCAATAGTCCATTCCTGCACGTTTTAAATTCTTTTCATTCAATCGGAATCCTAATGGCTCAATCAAATGCAGTCTTGTGTTTGTTGCCACACAAGTACGTCCGATATTTCCAGTATTTGCTGGAATCTCTGGTTCAAATAATACGATGTTTAACATAAGTATCTCCTTTCTGCCGCCTAAGCGTTGCATGTTTCCTGTTCAAATATCTTCATAAGTTCATCCGGAGCTGGGCGGTCAATATAACGCACTTCCTCTCCGTTCTGAAGAATTTTATCATTGTTATCTGTAAGTTTTCCCACAATGCGGGCTGGAATGTCATGTTCTTTCAACATTTCCACCAGGTTTTCCCCATCTTCTGTAACAAGCAGCAACGTTCCTGCTGACGTTAATTGGTATGGATTCAATCGGAAATGTTCACACACTTCTATCGTTTCCTGTAAAACCGGAAGCTGTCTTAAGTCCGCTTCCAATCCTGTACCTGTTTCCTTTGCAAGATTCCAAAGTGCTGCAAGTACTCCGCCGTCTGTAACCTGACAGATGATTGAAACTCCAGCTTCACGCGCCAAGGAAATTTCTTTTTCTGCAAAAACAGCTCCCTTATAGGACAGAATCTGCTTCATAAATCCTGTAGAAAATCGCTCACACAAACTTTCTTCTTGCTCTGTAGCGATTCGTAGCATTCCTTCCATCCCTGACCATTTTGTCATGACGATTGTCTGCCCCTCGTACTGTGGAGTTTTTTTCGCTTCTACTTTCGCAACTCCCATAACCGTAACTCTTACCATTGTTTGATTTACAATGGAGCTTTTCTCACTGCGAATATTTGCCAATTCAATCTTCTTTTCCTTGCAAAGTTGCTTCATAATCTTTTCCATTGTATGAATTCTAGACTTAAATGCATACATCGGAATTGTTATCTCAATCTCTGCGCATAACTGACCCGCGCCTGCTGCCTGCAATTCATTCATTGCTGCCGCCAATGCGTACACTCCCATCTCTTTGGACTGTCCATAGGCAGTTTTTGTCGTTGTAATAATTCTATGATTTTCGATTCTTTTTTCCATTCTATATCCTTTATTCTACTGTGAACTTGCTTCAGAAATTGCCGTCTGAATCTTCCCGAAATCCTGTGTTGCTATCGCTGCTCTGACAATTGCCGATGCAGATGCATTCTCAGACTTTGTTCCTACGTAAATAATCTGATCCGACTTCTGGTAACTGCTCTGATTAATCACATCTCTGCTTACTTCTTTTCCATCTTCATACACGACTTTCCAAAGCTTTGCTTCTCTTCCTGTATGCGGACTTCCACCATAACGCTGTGATCCTAATGCTGCTTCTGTATCCTCTTTATAGGTTACTCCATAATCCTCGGTAGACACAGTTTCACTTTCATACTCAACCTTACGATTTTCTGCCCGGGTCTCTTTCCCATAAACCGTGAATTTCAACTGATTCGATGCATCAATCATTCCTTCAATGTAAATTGGACTCTCTTGATTATTCTTAAACACCAAATCCTTGTAATCACCAGCAATTGCCGCATCTCTGGACGGATCCACATACGCTACCAACATTGAGTGTGGATATCTCTTTACAATCTCAAGCTCCGCATACAACAATGCATTGTATAATGTTGAAGACACTTGGCAAATCCCCCCGCCATAAGTCTCTACAACTTGTCCATTCTCATAGGAACCTGCTGCCACATACCCATGTTCTGCATCGTAAGGTGCAGTCAGATCATGTACGGAAACCTCTTCTCCAGGCATCAAAATTGTTCCATTAATTTTTCCTACCCCTGTTTTCAAATTCTGCCAGCGTTCTCCGCCTCCTGCATCTGTCGCATAGGCACCCAATTCGTCCTGAATAGATTCCAAATCTGTCGCCTTCACCGATGGTGTCTCTTTTTTCTGTTCCAATTCAATCACAAAAGAACTATAATCCCACTCTTTGTCCAAGTAACTTTGCACCTTCTGCACAGAAGATTTAAGATCTATCGTTTTTCCTTCTTTTTCTTTTGTAACGTAAAATCCTGTACTTGTCTTGGAAATTGTCGCATCTACGGCATGCTCTGCCAGTGGAATTGCTTTTTCTTTCAATACCGCCGTCAGATTTTCCTCATTGACAGCTATTTGATCATTCAAGACCAATTTTTCTTTCTGCAATTTCTTTATCTTTCGATATCGATTCCAAAGTGTGCCTTCTTTTTCATAAGACACCGCTTTTTCCAACGTCTGATCTATAGACTTGTACGAAAGTTCCAACTCTTTCAGAGCAATCGTTTCCTCTTTTTCTCCAACTTTTATTGTCAGATTGGCATCTTGAGCCGTATCCAGTTTCTCCTCCAAGAGTTGTTTTGCATCTGCTTTCGTCAGCCCTGCAACCTTCACGGAACCAACATAAATATTGTCGCAAATAACTTTTTCCGGATATTTTGACACAACCTGATTCATATGCAAAATCACTGCTGCAAACACGACAATTACACATACCAAACCGCCCATCAATGCACGTCGGATTCGAAGCTTCTGATAGTAGCGTTTGCTATGTCTTCGTCTTCTTCTTTTTTTTCCATATCTTTGTGGTGTCATGCCTCTCTCTTATTCCCTCTCAACTCATTATCCTACCATCGCTGGTACAACAGCTGTCACAACCATTGCTAAAATGATTACTAAAGAAATAATTGCAACTACTCTTCTAGAATGTTTATTATTCATATTCATGTTATCACCCTCTTCTATTCATACCAACTTATTCTAATCTTTTTCCCTTTATTTTTCAACAGCCATCCCTGGATTCACAGGAAGATCACAGGTTCTTGCTTCCTGGTTCAACGGATTGCGCTCTTGATAATCAAATAAAATGCAGCGATTCAATTCTTTGAAATATTCTAAATGCGTCATTTTGCGCATCTGGTTCTTATCAAATTTTCCATAAGTCGTCAAATACTTATGTTCCTCGCTTTCTTTCTCATAGAAATTGCGCGCTACATCTTTTGCAAGAGCATTTTCTCCTGCAAATGCTGGTCTTGTCTTGGCATTTTCACGTAAATAATAATCATATGTCAAAAGTTCGCGATAACGCGCTTTTTTCTCTGGACAAATCTCCTGTATAAATGCAAGCAAAATCTCATAGCGAGCACTTCTCTTATGCTGCACTTTATGAAGATTTTCTTTCTTATAGAATTCCCATATTTTCTCATACATATCAAACATGGACGTAAATTCCTGTTCTAATTCTTCTAATGTATGCTCAAACTGGCGGCTATTGTAGTAAACTTCCACCATTTCTTCAATTCCCTTTAAGCGAAGCACATCTTCGTAGGAAATCCACTTGGTAAACAGTACCTCATACGGAGGTTCGCTTTTATAAATCAATCCGTATTGTTCTTTCTGCTGTTCCATGTAGGAGCCCTTCAGAACTTTCAGGAATCCAAGTTGTAGTTGCTGTGGCTTCAATGCATAGACATCATCAAATGATTTTGCAAAGCTTTGAATATCCTCAAACGGAAGTCCCGCAATCAGATCCAAATGTTGATGAATGTTCTTTCCTTCATGAACACGTCCCACAATCTCTGCTACTTTGTCAAAATCCATTGTTCGGTGAATCTCACAAATGGTCTCTTTATTCGTAGATTGTACTCCTATTTCTAACTGAATAAGTCCTGGACGCATCTGCTGAATCAGAGAAATTTCTTCATCATTTAACAAATCTGCTGCCACTTCAAAATGAAAGTTCGTAATCCCATTGTCATGTTCCATGAGGTATTTCCAAATGGCTATGGAACGATCGTGCTTACAGTTGAAAGTACGATCCACAAACTTCACCTGTGGAACTTTATGGTCAATGAAAAATTGTAATTCTTTCTTCACAAGTTCCAAGTCACGGAATCGTAATTTTTTATCAATTGATGAAAGACAGTAACTGCAAGAAAATGGACATCCTCTGCTTGTCTCATAGTAAATAATCTTGTGTTCGAAGTCCTTCATATCTTCATAGACAAATGGAACTTCACTCAAATTCATTGGAAGTCTCCATGGGTTAGTTCGAATCTCTCCTACAGTTCCATCAGAATGTTTTCCACATTGAACGGTGATTCCTGCAACATTTTCCCAATCTGCATCTTCTGTTTTCCCACTTTGGTAGCATTTGCAAATCTCGAAGAAGGTCTGCTCTCCTTCTCCCTTCATCACACCTTTTACCTGTGGTAATCTTGCGAGTACATCTTCCGCATCATAAGAAACTTCTGGTCCACCAAGCCAAATCGGAAGTTCTGGACGAATCTTTCCTATTTCTCGTACTAATTGTTCCACATAGGATAAATTCCAAATATAGCAGGACAAACACAATACGTCTGGATTCTTCTCATAAAGATCCATCATAATATCGTCGAACTGCTGATTAATCGTATATTCTGCCAGTTCCACCTGCATCTCACCCTCTTCCTGCTTCAAATGCTGATTCGCATAGGCACGAAGGCTGTAAACTGCCAGATTAGAATGTATATATTTTGCATTAATTGCTGTTAATAATATCTTCATATGTATCTCCTTTACTTTGGCATTATAACATGTGGTTTTTCCCTTGTCGCCCCTTGACTTTTTCTTTCAAAGCCAGTATAATTATAACTCGTGCAGCCGGGGTGTTAGCGGTACCTTGCACCTGCAATCCGCTATAGCAGGGGTGATGTTACGCAGAGGGCTTTGTTTGTGAAGCTGCCCTTGGTAAGTGACGTAGAGATCTGGGTCTTACGCGACGAAAACCTACGAACCGTGTCAGGTTGGGAACAAAGCAGCACTAAGTAGGAGCTTTCGGGTGCCGTGAGGGTGCCTGGGTTGAGTAAACTGCCAAGGTAACGTTCAGAAATGTTTGTTCGAAGCGTAACGCACGTAAAAAGAATGTTCAAGAAGCAATAGTCCATACGGATTATTGCTTCTTTTTTGCTTCACGTAATTCTTTAAAAAATGTCTTCATCATCTGACTGCACTCTTCTTCCAATACTCCTGTTGTAAGTTCCGCCTGATGATTAAATTCCTTCATCTGCAACAAATTCAACACAGAACCTGCGCATCCGGCTTTTGGATTCATACAGCCCACAACCACACGTGTCATGCGTGACTGCACGATTGCACCTGAGCACATCTGACAAGGCTCCAATGTTACATACATTGTACACTCTTCCAGTCTCCAGTCCTGTAATTTCTTACTAGCTTTGCGAATTGCAATTAATTCTGCATGAGCAAGTGTATTTTTATCAATTGTTCTTCGATTATATCCTCGTCCAATGATTTTTCCATCATGAACAATCACACAACCAATCGGAACTTCTCCTATTGCATATGCTTTTTTTGCCTGTTTGATGGCTTCCTTCATATATTTTTCATCTGTACTTAACATAAATCCCTTCCTCTTTCAACATCCTCCATATTTTAACGATAAGTTTTCACTGGCCGGCACCAGTAACCAAAGGTCTCCTCCAGATTGTCTTCCTCATCCCGTAATTCGATCTCTAGTTCTTCCTTCGGAACAAATTCCGTAAATCCAAATGCTGCTGCCGCCTGTTCTTCTTGCTCATGGTAAATACCTGGCACGCCAATTTTTCGCTCATTTTCCGCTTCTATCAGAATCAGATGATGATAGTTATAATAGCCATGTAGCAGAAAACTATTATTTGACAAACGCCATTCACACCGTGGAAGATTCACAAGATCTCTCCTCTGAAGTTTTGTTACTTTGTATGCGCGTTTCGTTGACTCCAGCTGTTGCGCATACAGTTCTTCCAGCTGTACACGAACTTCATCCATAGAATCTTCTGTCTGTACGGAATCTTCTGTCTGCTGCGCTTCCTCTTGTTTCTGCACTTCCATTTGCTGGCGTTCTTCTATTCGCTGACGTTCTTCTATTTGCTGGCGTTCTTCCAACACATCTTCCCAGGTTCGCATCTGATTCACATCCACAGGCATGTCATCCCACACAGCGGCGTATTTATCTCCATTTGTCCCCTCCAGAATCACGCCCTTAATCTTATCAAAATTTTCAGGCTCACCTGTGTCTTCTGGTCCAAAACTCAATCGATAATTTACTGCTGGGTTCACATTTTTTGCTTCTCCCTGCATAATACCTATGCAAGTTCCTTCTTCTTCATAGAAAAGGTAGAGAGACAGCTTGCGATTCGGTCCCATCCGAAGTCCTTTTCCATGGATATGTATGATACACACATCATAATCACACTCTACCTTTACAAATCCCACATTGCGCATTCGCTTGCCTGCTTCATATTCATAAAGATACCGAATAAACCGCTTCAACTTGCCACTCCTTCTGTTGATTCCATTCTTCACAGTTTATTCCCATTCGTGCCAAAAAATGACTAGTTTACACCATCGCATTCAATTCCTGATACAGGCGCTTTGCATAGCTGTCCGTCATTCCGCAGATATAATCCGTCACAAGCAACAAACGCAAATACAATCGCTCCACATCCGATTTCCCTTTTCCATGAAAATGATAAGCATTTTTGTAGTTACTGGAAATAAAAGATACCATACGAAGATCGATGGTTCCCAGTTCATATTCCGGCTCATCATAATAGATTACCGCACGCACAAATTTGTTCATCAAGTCATTGATCATTCTAGATTCTGCCACTTCCATTCGATAAATCGCATCCGATGTAAACACCTCTCGAAATGCCAGTTCTCCCAAAAGATCCATCAATTTCTCTGCAAATGTATGATAGAACAAATCGTGTTTGTATTCTCCATTCATGATTGCCGTATAATTGGATGTAAATCCATAGGTTGCGCAGTTAAGCAAAAATCCTTGCACACGGACAATCCAGTTCTTGATCGCATACTCTTCCGGATGCTCCACATGCTTTTCCTTCCCGCGCATATACAATTCTTTCAACTTATCTGCTGGTCGAAAGGTGTCTGCAGCTCCAGATAAATATCTTCCCTGCACTTCTTCTAATTCTTCCAACAGTTTCTGATAACTTAAAAATCCTTTGACAAATGCATCTTCGATATCTGCTGTCTTATATGCAATATCATCTGCTGCCTCCAAAATAAACGTCAACGGATGACGCTTACCATTTGTTCCAGTTTCACGTTCAATCTCCTCAAAAATATCCGCATCCGCCAGATAGTATCCCATCTTTTTCTCTCGGATATCCCCCGAATCTTTGCGAATTTCCACAGAGGAAACCGGATATTTGATAATCGTATTCAACAGTGCATATGTCAGATTCATCCCTTGCTCATCCACGAGGAAATGAAGCTTTGTTACAAGGCGAAGTGCCTGCGCATTTCCTTCAAAATGATAAAAATCTTCTCGCATCTGTGGTGTCAGCACCTCCGAAATCGGCCGACCTTTGTAAGACAGTCGTGGAAGATTTCGCTCAAACCATTCCCGGATTGCCACTTCTCCGTGATGCCCAAATGGAGGATTTCCAATATCATGAATCAATCCCGCACATTGTACAATACTGCAAATATCTTCTTTCATCCGAGGAGTAAACTCTAGATCTTTTTTATAATAAATAATACTCTCTCCAATATTTTGCGCCAAAGACTTTGCAAACGAAGAAACTTCCAAAGAATGTGTCAATCTCGTACGAATGAAATCACTCTTATCCAGTGGAAATACTTGCGTTTTATCTTGCAAACGTCGAAAAGACGCACTTCCAATGATGCGATGGTAGTCCTTCTCAAATTCACTACGTAAATCTGTATTTTTCGAATGTCGATTCTTTCCAGAAGCCATGCGGCTTCGTTTTGTTGATAATAATTGTTCCCATTTCATGAAACTCACTCTTATCCTTCCATACAACAAAATGGTCCATTGGACCATTTTGAATTGTTGTCTATATAATTGATACTAAATCCTTAGTCGAGATAGATTGGTTCTTCGTAATCCTCGCCGAGCAATGCTTTTTTCTGCTCCTGATAACCAAGGAATGCCCACTCTGTCATCTCATTCCACTTGTGCTCTCCACGATCATATACCTGCACATAACCGATACGCTTTGGATGAACACGCACACTGTTTGTTTCATATTCGCGATTTGTGTATGGGTTAATCTCGCCTACTGGCTCCTCGTACATTGGTTCTTCGTATACTTGTTCCTCATATACTGGTTCTTCCTGCACTGGTTCTTCGTATACCGCCTCTTCCTGTGCTGCTTCCTCATATGCTGGAGTCTCTGCTGCCTGCACTTCCTGTACTACTTCTTCCTGTACTGGTTCTTCCTGTACTGGTCCTTCTACTGTCTCCTGCTTTTCTTCTTTTTTCTTACGACGCTGGAGGTATGCTCGCCATCCACGGAATCCGCCTTCTTTACTCTCTTCCTTTTTCTCTTTTTCCTGCATGCGCTCGTTGCTTTCTTCTTCGATTGCCTGCATTTCCTGTAGAATTTCTTCCACTGGTGCCTGTGCTTCTAACACTTCTTCTAATGTGATAGAGTCTTCGTATTCTGGCTCTTCATATACTGGTTCCTCGTACACTGGTTCTTCGTACACTGGCTCTTCATATACTGGTTCCTCGTATGTTGGTTCTTCATACACTGGCTCCTCATATACTGGCTCTTCATATGCTGGTTCTTCCTGTACCGGTTCTTCGTATGCTGGCTCCTCGTATACGGGTTCTTCCTGTACCGGTTCTTCGTATGCTGGCTCCTCGTATACTGGTTCTTCCTGTGCTGGCTCCTCGTATACTGGTTCTTCCTGTGCTGGCTCCTCGTATACTGGTTCTTCGTATACCGGTTCCTCTTGTGCTGGTTCTTCGTATACTGGTTCTTCCTGCACTGGTTCCTCAGGTTCTGTATAGAAAGACATATCGAACACTAATTCCTGCTGAACAAATGTCTCTTCTGGAAGTTGTACAATTTTCTCAGCTTTTTTACTTGCTTTTGTATTTCTGGATCTGCTGCGCTTTTGTTCCGCTGGTTTTTCTTCTGCCTGCTGTGGTTGTGCGGAAACGTCTTCCACTTTTTCCACTGTGCCCGCTGCACTTTTCTTTTCACTATCAATTTCTGCTGCAGATACCCCAGTGTTTGCACTCGTCTCTGCTGGAATTCCGTCCTCTAAAATTGTCAAATAAAATGGGCAACCTAAAATGGATGCGATCATTCGCATATCCTGTTCCTGAAAATTATCACGTCCCAAACGCTGTGTCAGGTTCTGACGAGACATCTTTTTTCCTGTTCGTTCTTCAATATGTGCTGCCAATTCTTTGATTGTCATACCCTTTCGACTTAATACGATCTTGACCTGTTCGCCGAATGTTAAATTCATCTCGAAAATCCTCCTTATTTATTCCAAAATTTATACTTTCCCTTTTACTTTGCATTTATTTGTAAACTAATAAATTTCTCTCACATTATTTTATCAAATCCACGTTTTTGCGTCAATGAAATGATTAAAATTCTATTTTTTGCAAAAAAGGCACTTTTTTCTTCAAAAATGGGCATTATATTTCTCATCGAAGTCCGTTAAAATATACATAAGTTCTTTCCACAGAGTAATCTGTAGATTGAATTTTCATAGCAAAGGGAATTGTTCGCAGAGAGCCCACACGTAGTTGATTCGCCTTCACATCTTCAGCTATCCTGTGCGGTTCTCTCCTTGTATAGGGGATTTACCCATTTTTAACTCTTTCCTTCTTGGGACATGATTTGTTTCCAAAAAAAGAAACTTCACCTTGTGCACTCGCGCACTGTGAAGTTTCTTTTTGCATTAAATTCGTTCATTCTCTTGTAAATATCGAAGCAAACCATTACATCCTTCTACTACGTCATCGTAGGTCACATCAAAATTTCCTGTGTACCATGGGTCGGCAATGGATTCGCCTGCTCGCTCTGTGAAGTCTAGAAGCATGTGAATCTTTCCCTCTGGATCTCCGCCAGCGATTCGCTGCATGTTGCGGATGTTATAGGTATCCATTCCAATCAGATAATCGTAGTTCTGATAGTCTGCTTTGGTCATCTGGATTGCGCGATGGTCTTCGCATGGAATTCCCACTTGCGCTAGTTTGTGGCGCGTCCCGTAATGCACGCCATTGCCGATTTCTTCGCGGCTGGTGGCCGCGGAATTGATGTAGAATCGGGATTCTATGTGGTGGCGGCGAACCAGGTCCTTGAAGACCATTTCCGCCATGGTGGAACGGCAGATATTGCCGTGGCAAATAAAAAGTATTTTAATCATGTTTTTATAACTC
>CAZPZR010000049.1:0-13521 GCA_964591105.1 uncultured Lachnospiraceae bacterium
ATTTATTATAGAAACAAAGTTTCCTATAAAACAAAAAAACTCCGATTTTTCCTAAATGATCATCAGAAAAATCAGAGAAGGCGGGACTCCCGCGTTACCACTTCTATTCACTTCCACCTCGCGATGGGAAGCCTCATCAGGTGCTGTATAACACCTTCCGCTGTAACGGGCGGACCCATTGTGAACTTACATGCTGTCCTCGAGCTTTCACTCGCTTACATCCTGCTCATCCACACCACTCAGAAGCCATCTTCCGTTATTCTCCATCCATCCCTCTCAGCTTCATCTCCCTTGATTCGTAAATATGGGAGACTTGGGAATTCTCTGTAGAACTTCAAATTACGTACTCTCTTCGTCATTGTGTTTCTCACTTTATCGACTGTAAAATCGTAGCATAGGAACGCGTAGATTGTCAAGGCTGAACGACATTTCTTTGTAAGACAAAACGGTATTTTCTTTCCCTGTTTTTCATATGATATATCAAAAACGCAAGGACATTTTATGCTTACCAAATCACGCAAACGTTCCGCACTTCTCGTGCTTTCGCTTCTTGCAGCTCTTTTTCTTACGCTTTTGATTTTGAATCGCACAGATCGCGGTGAAAATCTGCGTTTTGAAACGTATACGCAGCAACTGTTCTGCGAAGAAGTTTCTAGCAATACCATCACCTTACACTATACGCTCAAAAATCCTACTGCATACGGCATCACTGACCCGCCTATCAGCATGGGAACGATTTCTACCGATTCAATTTCCATTGCTGCTGCCGCTGAAAATGCTTTGTCTTGTCTTCGTCAATTTCAGCGCTCCAAATTGACGGATGAAAATCAGCTGACATATGACGTTTTGGAAAATACTTTCACTTCTTACATTGCACAAGCTCCCTATACTCTTTACGAGGAACCGCTTGCTCCTTTGACCGGTACACAAGCACAGCTTCCCCTTGTGCTGTCCGAGTACCAATTTTACACAACGAAGGACATTGATACTTACTTGGAACTTCTGACCAAAATGCCAGAATATTTTCGAGCGCTTCTTGACTTTGAAGTGGAAAAATCCAGACAAGGTCTTTTCATGTCAGCTGAATCTGCCGACCAGATTATCGAGGAATGTGAGACTTTTCTTTCTCTCGGCGAAGATAATTATCTCTACGCAACTTTTCAGGATCGTATTTCCGAACTAAACCTTTCGAAATCGCAGCGTTCTTCTTATATAGAAGCAAATGCCTCCTACATCGAGACTTATGTTTTTCCTTCTTATCTTCTATTGAAGGAGGGCTTGGAAAATCTCCGAACGACGGGCACAAATCCTTACGGGCTCTGCTATCTTCCCCGTGGGAAGGAGTATTATGAACTTCTTGTTGCGTCCGAGACCGGCTCATATCGTAGCATTGACGAATTAAAATCGCTGGCAAACTCGCAGATTATGCAAGATTTGCGTGACATGCAGGAAGTTTTAGTCAATATTCCGGAGGAAATCTCCCCAGAGTCTGATATTTTCAGTTCTCAGGGAACTTATTTTGATGATTCAAACCCTCTATCTCTCTTGACGGATTTGCACTCCGAAATTGCCAAGCAATTTCCTGCACCTCCGGATGTTGATATTCAGATTAAATATGTCACCAAGTCCATGGAAGACTACTTGAGTCCGGCTTTTTACATGATCCCTGCAATTGACAATTCCAAGGAAAATGTCATCTATATCAATTCCGGGCACATTCATGATGATTTGTCCCTTTTCACCACACTTGCGCACGAGGGATATCCCGGTCATCTCTACCAAACAACATATTTTGAGAGTCTGAACCCTGACCCTATCCGAAGTATCATGGATTGCGGCGGCTACACCGAGGGTTGGGCTACTTATTGCGAGATGCTGAGCTACTATTTTGCGCCAATTCCAAAGGAAAATGCCATCCTTTTCCAGAAAAATGCTTCTGTGATGCTGGGCCTCTATGCCCTCGCGGATATTGGGATTCATTATGATGGCTGGACCCTTGCCGAGACTCAGGATTTCTTCAGTGAATATGGGCTTGATGATTCTGACACTGTTCAGCAAATCTATGCCCTCATCGTTGGGGATCCAGGAAATTATCTGAAATATTATATCGGATATGTGGAATTCCTTGAGCTTAAGAAGGTGGCAATTGAAAAATGGGGAGAAGACTTCACCCAGCAGCGTTTTCACCAGAAAGTGCTGGATGCGGGCTCCGTTCCATTTGGAATTTTGCGAAAATGGGTGCTGGCTGACTAGCCAGCACTGGCTTGTGCTTGCTGGGGGATTATGTTGAATTTCTTGGTTCCTTGCTTCTTCCCCTTCCCATACAAAAGGCGCGGCCTACAGCCGCGCCAATACTGGAATTGTTATAATCGAAAGTAACGTAGATACAAAGATCGTCTGAGACGCCAATCTGGAGTCTCCTCCATATTTATCCGCAAGAATTGCTGTTGTGCTCGCCATTGGCATCCCTGTCAGCAACACCATAACACTCGTGAGTACATGATCCACCTGTAGCAATCTCAGCACACCAAACACCAGCAGTGGATACACCACCAGGCGAATGATGCAATAGTACAGCACCTGCAAGTCAAACAATTGTTTCAACTTCGATTCGGACAGCATTCCGCCAATCGCCAACATCGATATCGGAACCATACATTTGCTAAGGTAACTTAAAGTGTTATCTACACACGCTGGAAGTTTCCACCCTGTAATCATCAGAAAAAGTCCAATCCCCATGGACAAGATACATGGATGCTTCGCCACTTTTTTGTAAGCTTCCTTTTTATCCACATCCGTGAACAATGCAAGTCCAGATGTCCACATGGTAATCCGCACTGGAATTTGGGAAAATGAAGTGTAGAGCACACCCACACTACCGTGAATCACATCAATCAGTGGAATTCCTATAAAGCTTGAATTTGACACAATCAAGCCGTATTCGAACACAGTCTTTCGCTCTTTCGGTATCCAGCTGAAAACATATTTTCCCACAAAAATACTCGCCAACTGTATCACAACCGAAATGAGAACTGCGTACCCGCAGTTCTTGATAAATTCCGGTGAAGTTTGAATTCCACTTATAAAGGATTCGATAATATTACAAGGCAAAATTACATTTACTGTAAGATCCGACAACGTCTTTTGCCCTTTTTCTGATATGATTCCTTTTCGTTTTAACACAATTCCCGTTAAAATTAACAGAAATAATGTAAATTGTAAATTGAGCATTTGCTCAAAAAAACTCATACTAAATTTCTACCTTTCTTCTCACATCTATACGTGTTCTTTCATCGCGATCAAAGAAATTCTGTGTCTCTTTGATAACATCCTTACAAAATCCAAGGAGTTCAATCAGATTTGGAATAAGCATCCATGCATTGGTAATATCTAAAAGAAGGGGACATAACAAACGTGTCTGACACATTTATTAAATCCCCAACTTTATTCCTTCAAATTTTGCGTTTTATTACCTTAGCTTATTAGCTATTGTAAACATCTTTATCCAGTTCACCTTCTTTGTGGTTTACGATTACGTTTACAGCTGCGTCACCGATAACGTTCAATGGAAGAAGAGCCATTTCTACTGGACGGTTGATTGCTACTACTAATGCGTAACCAATGAGACAAGCTTCTGTTGTCCATCCCATACCAGAGAGAACTGTGAAGATCATTGTTGTTCCTGCGATTGGAATTGCAGGTGTTCCCATTGCTGCACAGATAGATAAGAATGCCATTACTACCATATTTGCAGGTGTTACATCAATACCAGCACTTGTTGCGATAAATGTTACTGCGAACATATGCATAACTGTTGTTCCGTTCATGTTAATTGTCATACCTGTTGGAAGCACAAAACTTGTAATTTCTTCGTTACATCCAAGTTCGTTGTTACATGTATTTACGTTCAATGGTAAGCATGCTGCAGAAGAATTTGCTGCAAATCCGAGCATACCAACTTTTGCCATTTTCTTCAAGAATTTCATTGGACTCTGTTTTGTTGTGATCCAAATTCCAAGTGGATAGATTGTTACTACTAATACAAACAGTGTCAGCATTGCAGATACAACATAAGCTGCTGCAGGAGCAAGGTATTCTACTCCATAGATTGCAAATGTTCTGGAAATTAAGCAGAAGATTGCAACTGGTCCGATTTTATTCAAAAGGAATGATAACCACATCTGGATGATTTCATTTGCACTTTCAAACACTTTTTTCAATGGTTCTGCTTTTTCACCTAACTGGTTCATGCAAAGGCCAATGATGATAGCAACTACTACTACTGCAAGGATACTGTTGTTTGTGCTAAATGCAGCTGTAATGTTAGATGGCACTGCATTGATGATAACTGCTAATGGGTTGAATGCTTCAATTGTGGAAGCTTCTGCGATACCTTCACTTGGAAGCGTAACGTTGAAAAGTCCCATTCCTTTAACTACGTATGCAACTGCACACCCAAGTGCTGCACCTACAATGTAGAATCCAAGGAATCCAGCGATTGTACGTCCTGCAATACGTCCAAGTTTTGTAGAGTTGGAAATACTACACATTGCAAGGCTCAAGGACACAAGTACCAATGGTACGATTGCAAGCTGAAGACCTCTCATGAAAATCTGTCCACCCATATAGAAAAGACCGATTCCTGTTGCTTCTGCCGTAATATCTACAAAGAAAATTTTGTTAATAAGATCCCATGTTGCTTCATTTCCGTTTGCAACAAGATTCTCTCTTAAAAATAAGAATCCGATACCAACTGCGAGACCCGCAAAAAGCGCGATCAACATTTTTTTCACCATTGACATAGGTGCTTTCTTCTCTTTACTCATCTCAATAACTCCTTCATCGTACGATTATAACGTTTTAATCTGAATACCCTCATTTTCAAAAGCTTTGCGAATCTTCTGTACGAATGCTAATGCTTTTGGTCCATCACCATGTACACATAATGTGTCACCTTTGATGTCTAATTCTTTTCCTGTGATAGATGTTACTTTTCCTTCTTTTACCATACGAATACATCTCTGAATTGCAACATCTTCATCTGTGATCATTGAACCTTCCATGCTTCTTGGTACAAGTGAAAGGTCATCCATAAGTGCTCGGTCTGCAAAGATTTCAGATGCAGTACGAAGCCCTTTACTTTCTGCAATATCTCCGAGAACAGCTCCTGCACAATAGTAGATGATTATATCTTTGTCAAATTCCGCTACTGCATCTACAATTGCGTTGGATACCACTTCGTCGTACTGGCTCTGATTTCCCATAGAACCATGTGGGCACATATGATGTAATGTCATTCCGTATGTTTTTGCAAATGCACTCAATGCTCCTAACTGGTACTTCACATAGTTCTTTACTTCCGCGTAAGAACAATTCATTTTACGTCTTCCAAATCCTAACAAATCTGGGTAGCCTGGATGCGCACCTACGACAACTCCACGTTCTTTTGCCATACGTACTACTTTTTCCATAACCATTGGATCACCTGCATGCCATCCGCAAGCAACGTTTGCTGCTGTTACATATTTGATGATCTCTTCGTCATTTCCAAGCTTATATGCACCAAAGCTTTCTCCGATATCGCTGTTTAAATCGATACTATACATTGATGTTTCCTCCTTTCTTGTCTTATTTATTTACTACGTTTTGAGGTTTTCCTCCTACGTAACATTTCAAATTATCTACCGCAATGTCCATAAGTCTCTGTCTGGATTCCTTTGGAGCCCATGCAATATGTGGTGTGATGATACAGTTCTTTGCGTCAAGCAGTGGGTTATCCATCTGGATTGGCTCTGTAGATACTACGTCAACTGCTGCCCCTGCAACTTTTCCGCTGTTCAATGCATCTCTCAAATCTTCTTCTACGATCAATGGGCCTCTGGAATCATTGATGATCATAACGCCGTCCTTCATTTTTTTAATATTTTCTTTGTTGATGATTCCCTGTGTAGATGGGAATAATGGGCAATGAAGTGAAATTACGTCAGACTCTGCAAATAAAGTATCAAGGTCTGCATATTTGCATGTTTCTGTCTCTAATTCTGGTTTCTGATATGCGTCATATGCTAAAACTTTCATGCCAAGTGCCTGTGCAATTTTCCCTGTATCCTGTCCGATTCTTCCGAATCCAATGATACCCATTGTCTTTCCTGCAAGTTCCACCAATGGATAATTCCAGAAGCACCAGTCTGGGTTGCTGCTCCAATCACCAGCTTTAACTGCCTGAGAATGTTCTCCAACATGGTGGCAAAGTTCTAAGAGTAATGCAATTGCAAACTGTGATACTGCAGCTGTTCCGTAAGTTGGAATATTCGATACTGGAATTCCTTTTTCTTTTGCAGCTTCAATGTCTACGACGTTGTATCCTGTTGCAAGAACTCCGATAAATTTTACACTTGGACAAGCATCTAATATTTCGCGAGTAATTGGTGTTTTGTTCGTATACACAACTTCTGCGTCTCCGATTCTTGCTACAATTTCATCTTCTTTTGTACGATCATAAACTGTAACATCTCCTAATGCTTCCATTCCTTCCCAACTGATATCTCCTGGGTTTAATGTGTAACCGTCTAATACTACAATCTTCATAATTTCTTCTCCTAACATTTCTTATCTATTCAACATGGTTTCCAGATTGTCCAGCTTCTTTAATTGACGTAAATACAAGTTCTGTGCAAGTTCCACGCCGATTCTTACGAATCTTACTTTGTACCCTGGAACACTCTGTGCAATCTTTGGAAGGTCTACTGAGATAACCGTTCCAATCTTGGTGTAACCACCTGTACTTTGTCTGTCTGCCAGCATGATGATTGGCTGACCGTTGGTTGGTACCTGAATGGAGCCAAATGCAATTCCGTCTGTAATGATGTTTCCATCTCCAAGATGCTTGATTGGTTCTTCTCTCTGAAGTCTGCATCCCATGCGATCAAATTCATTAGTGATTGTTGCTCCGTACCAGAAGAATCGTTTTAATTCTTCTTCACTGAATTCTGTGTCCTGTGGACCTGTCAGCACTCGTAAAGTAATTTCTTTCTCTGGAAACTTTTCAGGCTCCAACTTTCTCTTTTCCATATTTGGAAGTTCTGTCTTTGGATTTGTAAATCCAATTTCATCGCCTTTTTCCAGTTTTCTCCCTTTCATGCCTCCGAGTTCATTTCTCATCAGCGTTGACTTGCTTCCCATAACAAGTGGAATATCAAGCCCTCCTGCGAATGCCAGATAGCTTCGGCATCCGGTTCCATTTACAAAGCCAAAGGAAAGTACATCCCCTTCATGCACAAGCACCGCTTCATAAATTGGAATTGGCTGTCCATTTACCTTCGGTGTCATGTCTGCTCCTGTAATGGCAATCACATTATCACTTTTAAATTTCAGTGTTGGACCGGAGAATGTTAATTCCAACGCTCCTTCACTTCTCATATTTCCTACAAGAATGTTCGCCAGATAAAAAGATTTTGCATCCATCGGTCCTGCCGGCGATACGCCAAACTGCTGATAACCGAATCTTCCTTCATCCTGAACAGTGGTCTGTATTCCTGGATTTTCAACAATAATTCCCATTTACTTCACCACCTTTTTTGTATAGGTTTTTACTTTATATTTTCCGTTTTTATGTTCTACTTTGATCTTGTCAAATTCTCTCTTTGTGATTGGAACGTATCTTACCCATTCCCCTGCATGAACAACAAATGGATCTTCTCTGTGGTAATCACAGATTGTCAGTGGTGTTGCTCCCAGAATGTTCCATCCACAAGGCTGTGGAAATGGAATCAGGTTGGAGAGATTCAACTGAGCCACAATGGAACCTCCTTCGATTCTCACTCGTGGACTTTCACGTCTCTTGAAATGAAATGGTTCTTCAAATCTTGCCATGTACGCATGTCCTGGTGCGAACCCTAACATGTACGCGTAATACTCATGCTCTGAATGCATCCGAATCATCTCTTCTACTGAAATTCCTTCAAACTTCGCACAATCTTCTAAGTCTGGTGCAAGTTCTTTGTCATAACAAATCGGAATTTCTTTTACAATCTGAGAGATTGCACTAGTTTCCGTTGCTTCATCCATTCTATTTATGATTTCTTCTTTAAGCTGTTCAAATGTTATTTTTTCCGGTCGATAGTGAATCATAAGTGCGGAGTATGTTGGAACCATTTCTACGATTCCTTCTATTGGAGCTTCGGAAAGATTGGCGAAAAGTTTTCTCACCTTTTCGTTTACTTCCAAACTAATCTCAGAGCCCATCTGCACGGACACTGCCCGATCCCCAACCATTAAAAATTTTGCATCCATTGGGTTATCCCCCTTTTCATCTTTCACTAAAATCCGTCTCTCTCTTTGTTGAGCACAGTATAGCACATCGCTTTCTTTCAAAAAAATGAATTATTTAACTATAATATATTAACTTTTTTAATAATTACCCACATAACCCCATTCTTTTTCGCTCAAATATTTGTGCAATTTTTCTTCGAATACGTGCACAGATTTCAATGTTGCTTCATTTGGATGTTTATGTTTTATCTTATAAGTCACTCGTTCTGGTGGCTGTACCGCATTTGCAATCTCGCTGATTTTGATCATTTTCAAGCTGCGGATACGGTCCACAACGGAAATCGGCGCAATCGCCCACATATTTTCCTGAGATAATAGATGGAACAATAACTCGAACGTATCTACCTGAATACGTGGTCTTGTTCCTTTGCTCACCCACTGTTCATGCCAGATCTCGTAATTCGCTTCCCAGCTCAAATAAATTTCGTTATTCAAATCCAACTCATCTGTGTGAATCACCGGTTTATCAATGGCACTGTCTGACGCCTGGATAATATACATTTTTTCTCTTAAAATTGGCTCTGCAATAATATTTTTAAAATGTAAATGGTGGTAAACAAATCCCATATCTATATCGTGATTTTCCAGCAGATTATAAACTTCCTGCGAATAGTGAGTTTTAATCTGTAGATTCATGATCTGTTCGTCTTCTTCCAAAATGTTTCGATATAAGTCAAAGAGAATCGCACTGTTCAAGGTATCCGTACAAGCTACTTTTAAATACAGCTTGTCCTGCTTATCTTTTAACTGCTGCATTTCCTGCCACACGGATATCCAGCGCTCCGCGATTGGTATAAATTCTTCGCCCTGACTGGTGAGCTCAATCTGTTTATGTCCTTTTCTTCTGGTAATCAGCTTTACATCTAATTCTTCTTCCAAAAGTTTGAGTCTATGGCTGACAGTTGGCTGTGACAAAAAAAGATTTTCTGCTGTTTTCGTAATATTCTTTGTCTGTACGATCATTAAAAATGTTTCGATTTCCGCAAGATTCATAAATAACCTCCTTAATTTTCCGCTGTATCTGTTTTAAATATAAATTTTGTTAATATAATACAGCAACTTTATTCATTTTTCAAATCAAATAGTTCATGTTATGATGAAATCACGATAAACGACGGTAACCATCACAAGGAGGATATATACATGAGTGAAGTATTAAATGAAAAGAATGGTGTTTTGTTTTCAGATGAATACCAGCAGAAATTAAAAGAGCAGTTTTGCTTTCCTGATGCAGATCCAGAACATGGTTCTCGCTTATTCTTTGAAAACTCAGGTGGTTCATTAAGATTAAAGAAAGCAGTCGAAGTAAAAGCAGCAATCGAAGAATTTCCTGACTGTCCAGAACGTGTACGCGGAAGAGGTCATGAGCTTTCTTACTATGTATCAAATGGTACAAAGGATATTCTCGAAACTGTATTCGGAGCTAAGAGCGGTTCTCTTGTCACAGAACTTTCTGCTTCCCAGACAATGTTTGCTGCAGTTGGAACAATTATGGAAGGTTGTGGATGGGGTACAAACGCAGTTACTTCTTCTTTGGAACATCCATCTGCTCACGACGCTGTAGAATATTATTGTAAACAGACGGGGCGTGAATTCCGTGTCGTTCCTGCCAATAAGACAACTGGTGGAATCGATGTTGATGAAGTAATGAAGTATGTTGACAAAGATACTTGTCTTGTAAGTATCATGGCTGCTTCTAATATTTCCGGAAATATCATGGATATTAAAGAAATTGCACGCCGTGCAAAAGAAATTAACCCAGACATTTATGTCGTAAGCGACGCTGTTCAGCATGCTCCACATGCACTGATCGATGTCGAAGACTGGGGTGTTGACGTAGCTAACTTTGCGCCATATAAATTCTTCGGTGTACGTGGATGCGGATACGCATATGTTTCAGACCGCGTATCTGCCCTTCCACACCGTAAGCTCACACATAAACCAGATGAAGTATGGGCTCTCGGAACACCAACACCTGGTAACTTTGCCGCAATGATGGCAGTTATTGATTACATATGCAGCATTGGTGCCGATTTTATCGACAGCACAGACAGACGTGAACTTTACAAAGAAGGTATTCACAGAATTCACCTTCAGGAACGTGCACTTCTTCACCGCATGTTAGAAGGAACGGACGAAGTTCCAGGACTTCGCCACATTGAAAATGTAGAAGTTTACGTTGATATGGAAGACCTCACTTACAAAGATCTCATCATTGCTATGGGAATCAAAGGTCTGGATTATTCCGAATGTTCTCAAAAATATTTGGAACATGGAGTTACGATTTTCGAACGTTTGAAATCAAGCCCATATTCTCAGAGAATTGTAGAATCTTTAGGCTTGGAAGGCGCACTTCGCGTATCTCCACTTCACTGTCATGGAAGAGACGATATCGACCGATTCCTGACAATTACAAAAGAAATTGCTGAAAGCGTTTCTAATGTTTAATTAGCTTTTCCCTATTATATTATATATTTTGTTTCCCCAATCTCCTATAGAACCGCAGTTTTTTTCACTGCGGTTCTATGACATTCCGAAAGGCTCTGCCAGGCGTCGGTCTGCGAGATTCTACCACTGGAAACATAGACAAAAAACTTTTATCACTTTATAATAAGAAACACAAGAAAAGGAGTCTTAGTTATGAAAGTTGTTATTGCAATTGACTCATTAAAGGGAAGCCTTTCCTCCATGGAAGCTGGCTTCGCAATCAAAGACGGAATTTTAAATGCCAAACCAGATGCACAAGTTGTAATCAAGCCTCTGGCAGACGGCGGCGAGGGAACTACCGACGCACTGATTGAAGGTCTTGGTGGCGAACGCGTAGACCTTACTGCAACCGGACCGATGGGTACGCCAGTTCCTTGCTACTATGGATACTTAAAGGATACCAACACAGTGGTTATGGAAATGGCTTCCGCTGCTGGAATCACTCTGGTTCCTGATGGCCAAAAAGATCCCCGCAAGGCAACCACTTATGGAGTTGGTGAAATGATTCTTCACGCCATTCACCAGGGCTGCCGCAATTTCATTATCGGAATTGGCGGAAGTGCTACCAATGACGGAGGAATCGGTATGCTGAAAGCACTCGGTTTCGAATTTCTGGATGCCGATGGTAACGATGTCGGCGAAGGCGGACAAGCTCTCGCAAAAGTTTCCACCATTCGCACAGCCAACGCTCACCCAGAACTTTCAGACTGTACCTTTAAAATTGCCTGCGATGTAAACAATCCACTCTGTGGGGAAAATGGCGCAACTTACATCTACGGACCTCAAAAAGGTGTTACAGATGAGCTCAAAGAAATCTTGGATCAAGGAATGGCCTCTTTTGCTGCATGCACCAAACAACATTTTGGTACTGACTATGCCTTAACTCCTGGTGCAGGTGCCGCTGGCGGTCTTGGTTTTGCATTTTTATCTTATTTGAATGCAACACTTACACCTGGAATCGCACTGATTCTTGATGCTGTGCACTTGGAAGAGGAACTTAAGGATGCAGATGTTGTTATCACTGGCGAAGGTCGTTTGGATCATCAGACAGCGATGGGGAAAGCGCCGATCGGTGTTGCAAAACTTGCTAAAAAATATAATGCAAAAGTTCTAGCATTTGCCGGAGCAGTCACGAAAGATGCTACTGCCTGTAATACTGCGGGAATCGATGCATTTTTCCCAATTGTACGCGGTGTCACTACTTTGGAGGATGCAATGAATCCTCGGAACGCTCGTGCAAATATGACTGCAACTGTCGAACAAGTCTTCCGTTTACTTTAATTCTGACGGATTCGAATTAGAAAAATTTGAAGGAGATTGACATGAAACTTACAATTTTAGGAACAGGAAATGCGGCTGTATGCGAATGCTATAACACTTGTTTCGCAATTACAGATACTGCTGCTGACAGACTGGACAAACATTTTTTGATTGATGCCGGTGGTGGAAATCGCATTTTAAAACATTTAAAAGATACAGGGATTGATGTAAAAGATATCCATGATATCTTCGTAACACACGAACACGTAGATCATATCCTCGGAGTCATTTGGCTGATTCGTATCATCGGACAGCGCATGAATCAGGGAAAGTACGAAGGTGAGCTTCGCATTTATTGCCACGAAGAATTATCCGAAAAGATTCAGGCGATTGCGAATATGACTATTCAGCAGAAAGTCTGCAAACATATGGGCGAACGCATCCGCTTTGATATTGTTAAAGACGGAGATTGCCGCGAAGTTCTTGGCTGCCCAGTAACATTTTTCGATATTGGTTCTACAAAAGCTAAACAATTTGGCTTCAGCATGATGATTGGCGATAAGAAATTCACTTGTGTTGGCGACGAACCATACAACGAGAAGAATTACGAATATGTAAAAGACAGCACTTGGCTTCTTCACGAAGCATTCTGTCTTTTTGACGAAGCAGATATCTTCAAGCCTTACGAAAAACACCACAGCACTGTCAAGGAAGCTTGCCAGCTGGCTGAAGAACTTGGCGTCCCAAACCTTCTGTTATATCACACGGAAGAGTCACATCTCTCCGAGCGCAAGAAATTGTATACAGCAGAAGGAAAATCGTACTATCATGGCAACCTGTATGTGCCAGATGACTTGGAAACATTTAAAATTTAAATCGTGGAAGAGGTAACCCTTGGAAGAATGCGGGTTACCTCTTCTTGCATTTTAACAAATCTGATATTCCCGATACAACTGCTCGCGATATTCTTTATCCTTTGCAGCTTTTACAATCTCTGCTTCACGATGATTTTCTTCCAGTTTTAATACTAGACTAGAGAAACACATTTCTCCTTCTTCTCGTCCCTCTTCTCGTCCTTCTTCTTTAATATCTCGCACTGCTTTACATACTTTCACGTTCTCTTCCTCCTCTTCAATCTGTAGATTCAATCCCACACATTCATTCAAAAGTCTGGCTGTCTCTGCCTTAATCTCTTTATAAGGTTCTTCATTGGCGACTGCTCGATACTTTTCTTTCTCGTCTGATACCGATATATACTTCATCACCTTTCCAAAATCTGTCTGAAATTTTTCGAAATTCTGAATTTCTTTTGGAATCAGTAGATTTAGCTTGTAGTCTGTTGCATACTTTAAGATATCTTCATCTACCTCTTCGAACATCTCTTTCAAGTTTCTTGGCGCATCCCACTTCTCTGTTCCAAAATAGATCACTAAGGTGATGACT
>CAZPZR010000050.1:0-469 GCA_964591105.1 uncultured Lachnospiraceae bacterium
TGAAACTTATGAAAATCTTTGTCACTATTCGAAAGGATTTGACAAGGCATTACATGGAATCAAGCTTTTGAAGGAACACAAGATTGATGTGAAGATGAATGGCAGCCTTGCCAAGGGAAATGTGGACGATCGAATGAGGATTATTGAAATTGGTGAATCTATGGACATTCCGGTACGCATCGATACTTACATGTATCCAACAGTTAGAGAGCGACAGCATAGTTATAATTTTCAAGCGCGATTGGACCCAGAAGAAGCAGCGAAGGTGCGTGTGGAGGTGCTTCGACGAGAAATGGGCGACGAATTATTTTCTCAGTATCGGAAATTAACGCTGGAGAAAGTCTATCCAGAGAATCTGGAAGATGTAGAACTTCGTGGGATGAAGTGCCGAGCAGGGAAAAGCTCATTTACCATCAACTGGCAAGGACAGATGCGTTCATGCGTGGTTTTGGATCAGCCAAGTATCTCG
>CAZPZR010000050.1:479-13386 GCA_964591105.1 uncultured Lachnospiraceae bacterium
AAGTAGTACGAGGAACAGAAAAACATCGGATGGCGTTGGCGTGTGCCAAATGCAGATTCCGTGACGTATGTGATTCGTGTGTGGCGGCGGCAATTGCCGAGACTGGAAGTGCAGACGGAGTGCCAGAATATTTGTGTAAATATACAGAAGCAATGATACAATCTTTACAAGATTTGAAAATATAATGTAGGCAAGAGAAGAGATGTGAAGTCACTGGATGATTTCGCATCTCTTGTTTTATGTGAATAATTATTAAGAAATATTTCGTTTTTCTTAACGCTTTTTGAATGATTTTAAAGATTCCATGAGGTTGGATGCGTTCGTAGATGTGAATTGAAACGAAGGTGCAAATGGGTGAAAAAATAGCTACAGCAAAAAATAACTAGGGTTGACAAATACTAATATAAATCTTATAATTAGTTCAAATTTGAACTATTCAAAAATGAAGAAATGTGAGGATGCGTTATGAATTACTCGATTGAATTTGCACAGAAGTTATCTCATGCATATGCAAATATCTGTCGACCATTATGCCATGAATTAAATTTACCACAGACAGCGTTTGATATCTTGATGTTTTTGGCGAATAATCCGCAATATAAAACAGCGAGAGATATTGTGGAAGTGCGTAAGATTAAAGCAAATTTAGTGTCTGTGAATGTAGACAAGCTGGTGAAAGAGGGATATCTGGAGAGAGAAAGTCAGAAAGATGACCGCAGAAAGATTCACCTGCAGTGCACGGAAAAGGCAACGCCAATCATAGGCAAGGGCCGAGAACTTCAAGAAACATTTTTTGAAGTTTTGCTGGAAAATGTATCCACAGAACAAAGGGAAAACTTCTTGAAAACGATAGAAGTGATTGAGGAGAACCTTGATTTGATGAAAAATAAGAAAGAAGAAGGAAATTAAGATTTATGAAATTATTGATTACGATTATTGTAACTTTTTTTGCCGGTATGGGAGCTGGCCTTGGAACGGGATTTGCGGGTATGAGCGCGGCAGCAGTGATTAGTCCAATGCTCATTACCTTTTTACACATGGATCCTTATATGGCAGTAGGAATTGCGCTGTCTTCCGATGTGTTGGCAAGTGCTGTGTCTGCATACACATATGGGAAGCATAAGAATTTAGATATTAGGAATGGTTTGATTATGATGGCTTCTGTGCTGACATTTACAGTGGTAGGAAGCTATATTGCAAGCCTCGTTCCATCTACGACGATGGGAAACTTTTCGGTATTCATGACATTCTTACTTGGAATTAAATTTATCGTGAAACCGGTAATGACAACGAAAGAAGCGATGGAAGGAGTTCCGGCAAAGAAACGCGCGATGCAATCACTGATTTGCGGAATGATGATTGGATTTATTTGTGGATTCATTGGCGCTGGTGGCGGAATGATGATGCTTTTGATTCTTACGTCTGTCTTAGGATATGAACTAAAAACAGCAGTTGGAACTAGTGTGTTTATTATGGCATTTACAGCTTTCACAGGAGCAGCGTCACATTTTGCAATTGGCGGGGCACCGGATTGGACAGTCTTCACACTGTGTGTATTGTTCACGTTATTGTGGGCAAGAATTGCAGCAGTTATTGCAAATAAAGCAAGTGCCAAGACTTTGAACCGTATGACAGGTGTTATTTTAGTGATTCTTGGAATCGTTGTAATGGGATTTTCCGTGTTGGCAAAATAAGCAGTGATAGGAGAGCTATATGTTTGAATTTAGAAATATAAAACAAGATGAAGCAGAGCAGGCAGTGAGAATAGAGCAGATTTGTTTTCCACCGAATGAGGCATGTTCGGAAGAACATATGAGAGACCGTGTTGAATATGCGTCAGAATTATTTTTGGTTGCAATTGATCGTCAGACCGGGAAGATTGCGGGATTTCTGAATGGACTTGCGACAGAGGAAGAGATATTCCGTGATGAGTTTTTTACAGATGTCCATCTGTATCAGCCAGATGGGGCTAATATTATGTTGCTTGGGTTGGATGTACTTCCAGAGTATCGTGGGCGTGGACTTGCAAGGGAATTAGTTGCACGTTACGCGAAACGTGAAGCAGAAAAGGGCAGAAAAAAACTTCTCCTTACATGTCTGTCAGAGAAAGTAAACATGTACGAGAAGTTTGGATTTGTCGACCTTGGCCTGGCAAACTCCACCTGGGGTGGAGAAGCCTGGCATGAGATGAGCTTAACGCTGCATTCATAAGTTTATAAGAATTTATCAAGTTCTGTTTCAACTTGTGTGCGAATCTTTACTTTTGGCTGCTTGATAAGAGTTCCGTTGGCAACTACCATGTCTACGTGTCGCAGTGCACGAAGATCTTCCAGAGGGTTGTCAACGGTGACAATCATATCTGCACACTTTCCTTTTTCAATCGTTCCAGTCTGGTCACCAATTCCTGCCATTTCAGCACTTCGAGCTGTTGCAGTGTAAAGTGCGAATGCATTAGATACTCCGACATATTTGTGGAAGTAGTATAGTTCGCGCCAGAAGTCGTATTGTGTAATCCATGGACATCCAACGTCATTTCCTAAGACAACCGGAATATCGTGTTCAAGTGCTGTTTTTGCACAGGCAATAATTCCTTCAAATACTACATTTCCGTTGTATTGTTCTATCTCTGTTGCATTTGTGATAGAGCGGTCGAATAATGCATACGGCAAGGCTGGAGAAATAGTTGTGCAAAGGAATGCACCCGTTTCTTTAAAAAGTTGAATCATATGATCGTCGAGTTTAGCACCATGTTCGATAGAATCTACACCATTTTCCAAAGCGACACGTACTCCTTCTGGAGATTCTACGTGGGCAGCAACGAGGTATCCGTCAGCATGTGCTTTGTCACAGACTGCACGTACCATTTCAGGTTCCATCTTTAATTCTCCCGGAACACCTTTCTCCTTTGCATCCATAACGCCTCCAGTAATCATAAGTTTCATAAAATCAACGCGATCCTTTTTGGCTTCTTCCATATGAGATAGGGCATCAGATATGTTCTCGGCAGCAATTGCAACAGCGCCAGCCATATGTCCGCCAGGTACAGAAATTCCCTGGTTAGACGCGAGAATTCTAGGTCCAATTTTCTTGCCGGTATGAATTTCATCGCGAAGTTTTGTGTCAAAGTTTCCGATTCCACCAACAGTTCGGATTGTTGTGACACCACTGAGAAGTTCTGTCTTTGCAAATCTACTGATTATTTTGTAAGTCGCAGTCCTCGTAAGAGCAGAACTTAGAAGAAAGTCAACCAGTTTCGCATTATCTCGCTGTTTTTTCTGAGGTTTTCCGTTGCCTGCAAGATGAACGTGCATATTGATTAGTCCAGGGAGAATGTATTTCCCTTGAAGATCGACTTTGGTGTAACCAGTTAAATCAGATCCTGCGGGAATGAGATCAACAATTTTTTCGTTTTCTGTCAGAATATCAAGTCCTTCCTGCACAGTCATATTTTTTGTTCCGTTTAATATTTTTCCGTTTATGAATGCGTATTTCATAGATTTGTGCCTCCTGTTTATGTTATGTTTGACGATACATTTCTTGAAAATGAATGTCAAGAATCTAAAAAAATTTTCAAATAAAATCATTTAATTGCATAATTGAAAACCAAAGATTATACTAAAAAAAAGAAAATAAAATTACAAATGGTGAGGTGTAAGTATGAACAGGACAGCAGGGATTTTATTACCGATTACAAGTTTACCATCCAAGTACGGCATTGGCGGATTCTCAAAGAGTGCATATGATTTTGTTGATTGGCTGAAAATGGCGGGACAGTGTTATTGGCAGATTTTGCCGTTAGTGCCTACAAGTTATGGAGATTCACCATATCAGTCATTTTCGACTTATGCAGGAAATCCGTATATGATTGACTTAGATGCATTGATTGAAGAAGGGGTACTTACAAAAGAAGAAGTTGAGGCAGAGGATTTTGGGGATGACCCTTCTGATGTTGACTATGAGAAAATTTACAACTCTCGTTATAAGTTGCTACGTTTGGCATATGAGAGAAGTAACGTGAGCCAGAATGAAGCATATAATCAGTTCGTAGCAGAAAGCGCTTGGTGGTTGAAGGATTATGCGCTTTTTATGGCAGTTAAGAATTTCTTTGGTGGAATTTCATGGACAGAGTGGCCACAGGACATTCGCCTTCGATATGGATATTCTGTAGAATATTATCAGCGCGAGTTATATTTTGATATTGAGTTCCAGCAGTATATGCAGTATGTGTTTTTTAAACAGTGGACAGCTTTGAAGCAGTATGCAAATGATCAGGGAATCGAGATTATTGGAGATATTCCGATTTACGTAGCAATGGACAGTGCGGATGTGTGGGCTAAACCGGAACTGTTTTATTTAGATGATGAGAATTTACCGATCGAAGTAGCAGGATGCCCACCAGATGGATCTTCAGCGACAGGACAACTTTGGGGAAATCCACTGTATCGTTGGGATTATCATCGTCATACGGGATTTGACTGGTGGATGGGACGCTTGTCACACTGCTTTAAAATGTATGATGTGGTGAGAATTGATCATTTCCGTGATTTTGATGAATATTATACTATTCCATATGGAGAAGATTCTGCAGTGAATGGAAAATGGAGAAATGGTCCAGGTATGGAACTTTTCTGGAAACTTCAGGAGTGCTTTGGTGAACAGAAAGTAATTGCAGAAGATTTGGGATATATGACAGATACGGTGCGAGAACTGGTAAAAGAAAGTGGATTCCCAGGAATGAAAGTATTTGAATTTGCCTTTGACTCCAGAGATTCAGGAAGTGCCAGTGATTATCTTCCACACAATTATTGTGAGAATAGTGTGGCGTATACAGGAACACATGACAATGAAACTTTAGTTGGCTGGTTCCAAAGTATCGATGAAAAAGAACGAGAAATGGCTAGAAAATATGTGTGTGATGAGACTACGCCGGATGATAAGATCTACTGGAGATTTATCTGTGAAGTATTAAAGACACATTCAGCAATGTGTATCATTCCACTTCAGGATTATCTTGGATTAGATAATACCGCTCGAACCAATCAGCCTTCTACAGTAGGCAAAAACTGGAGATGGAGAGTGACAAAAGATCAGCTTTCCAAAGAACTTCAGCAAAATATCCGCGAGATAACAAGAAGATATGGCCGTTTGTGTTGGCAGTGGAATGAAGAATTGGATAAATAAAGCACAAGGAGCGGTGAAAGCTGCTCCTTACTATTTTTTAAGGGGCAGTCGAAAGAAATTATCTGCGTCAAGTCTGTAGTTTAGTGTCAAGCTGAAAAGATGGATAAAAAGACAGAAAATTCAGAATATACACACTGATTGATAGAAGAATGAAAAAATACTAAAAATATCTTTAAAAAGCATTGACAAAATAGGGTTCTGGAACTATAATAAAATTACAAAATAACAAATCGGAATTATAAGACAGACGCGAGCTGTAAATAATTTATTTGTTATCGGAGTCAACACAGAGGTTGATATTTCTCAAGAATCTCCAATAAGTATTGAGAAGGAAACTTTTAGAAATTTGGAAGAAAGGAAGGTACGGACCACCAGAAATCTAAAGTTATTTATCAGAAGAAAAAAGTAAGAGGTAAGACCAATGGACAACACAGTGAATAAGTAGAGGCGGGTATCAAAGAATCGAGTTTGATATCCGCCTTTACTATGTGCAATTCTTTGACATACATTCTGCGTGAGGCGACAAACGAATTTGTCATAAGGAAAATAACGAAACAGAATGATACGAAAAATCGCTATCAAAAGAATTGTATTACGATTATAATTCTGCAAAACAAAAATGTCAAGAGATTGTGAAAAATATCTCACTTGCTTTTGCAAAAAAAAGAACTATAATGAGAAGAGGCAAAAGATAAGAAATGCAAGGAGAAGAAAAATGAAGACGCGAGACAAATATCGTGGCTGCCTTCTTGGAGGTGCAGCTGGTGATGCGCTTGGATATGCTGTAGAATTTGCAGGAGAAGAAGTGATCTTTCAAAAATACGGAGAACATGGAATTACAGAGTATGAGTTAGACAAAAGCGGGAAAGCATTGTTTTCTGATGATACACAGATGACATTATTTACAGCAAACAGTCTTTTATTACATACAGAAGAAATTTTAAAAAATGAGAGAGAGGATGCATACAGAGATTTCTTTGAATATTGTTATCGTTGTTGGTATTTTACCCAAGGAGAAGAAGAGAACGAAGAGAGTGACGAAGAAAAGTCCTGGTTGATGCAAGTGCCGGAACTTTATAGTCGAAGAGCACCGGGGCTTACATGTCTGTCCGTATTTCATAGCGGAAAAATCGGATCTGTAGCAAAACCAATGAATGAAAGCAAGGGATGTGGCGGTGTGATGAGAGTTGCACCGGTAGGTCTTTACTTAGATGAGAGAAATCATACATTGGAGCAAGTTGGAAAAATTGGGGCAGAAGCTGCGGCATTGACACATGGACACGAATTAGGTTATATTCCGGCAGCAGTGTTTGCGATGATTGTTCATTTGGCAGTAAACCGTGAGGATTTATCCATGATGGAGATTGTAGAGACAGCATTGGATGAAGTGTGGTACGCATTTCCAGAAGGTGAATTTATGAATCAATTCCAGGATTTGATGAACTTGGCATTAGATTTGGCGGTAAATGATGAGGATGATTTGGATGCGATCCATCACCTGGGAGCAGGTTGGGTTGCAGAAGAGGCACTGGCAATTGCGACATACTGCGCAGTGAAGTATGAACATGATTTCGAAAAAGGAATCATTGCGGCAGTAAATCATGGTGGAGATAGCGATTCGACCGGAGCGATTGCAGGAAACATACTGGGGGCATACTTAGGAATTGATGCGATTCCAGAAAAATATAAGGAAAATCTAGAATTAAAAGATGTTATATTGCGAATGGCAGACGAATTATACGATTTTCCAGAGCCAGAAAAAGTAAAAAAAGAAGAGGAAACAAAAGCGAAGCCAAAAGCAAGAATTTTATTTCGTTTGAGATAAAAAACGCAAAAAGGTACAGGGCATTTTTCAAAATAGGACGTAGTATTTTTCAAAAATACTACGTCCTATTTTGATTAAAATTCAGGTTCTGAATCAAAAATATGCCAATGAAGTTCATGAGAAAGGTATTCCAGCATTTTCATACCTACAATACTATTCCCCTTAGAATCTAGCGCTGGACCGAATGTTCCAACCCCAGCTTTATGATTAACGAAAGAGAGAATTCCTCCGCCAACGCCACTTTTCGCTGGCATCCCAACTTTTGCGGCAAATTCGCCAGATCCATCATACATTCCGCAAGTGAGCATCAGAGTTTTGAGCATGGTAACCACACGGTCTGTGAGCAGCACTTCGCCTGTAAATGGGTTCTTTCCATTATTTGCAATAACAAGTCCAAGACCGGCAAGGCTCTTGGCAGTCACTCGAATAGAGCACATCTTGAAATAAAGATCAAGAATCTCTTCGATGTTTCCAGTGATTACATTATTACTCTTGAGCAAGTACGCGATGGAGCGGTTGCGATCCCCTGTAGATAACTCAGAATGATATACATCTTCGTCTAACGTAAGTGTTGGATCCATGCAAAGGCGCTTTGTCCAGTCTAACAATTCTTCAAAAGTGAAGCGTGGCTGAAGAAAGCTTGCGATTACGATGGCACCAGAGTTAATCATTGGGTTGAATGGAATGTGCCCATCTGTATCCAATTTGATAATAGAGTTAAATGCATCTCCGGATGGTTCCATTCGAACTTTGGCAAAAACTCGCTCATATCCGCAAGTCTGCAATGCGATTCCAAGACTGATAATCTTAGAAATACTCTGAATGGTGAATGGCTCGTCCACATTTCCCGCTGAGTACACTTTTCCGTCTTTTGTCATAATACAAATTCCGGATAACGTTTTATCCACCTTTGCGAGTTCTGGTATATAATCGGCTGTGTGTCCTTCCTGAATGAAGTGACGTCCGAAAGAAAGTGCTAAATCGACATGTTTTTGGTACAAAATATCATCCTCCTAACATTTTTGATAAATACAAGATTAGAATCCGAGGATCCTAACCTTAAGTATAACATTATGAATATAAAAAGTGTATAAATTCTTTCAGTTGAAAAGTTTTCTTTTGCTTGTATTATTTAAAAGAACACGAACATGTGGTATAATCAACCACATATGTTTGAAAATAAAGGAGAAAATTACAATGGCAGATAACAAAGTACTGGCAGTAGTAGCCGGCAATGAAATTACACAGCAGGATTTAAATGCATTTTTAACAGGACTTCCAAAGGAACAGCAGATGTATGCTTCCAACCCTCAGTTCCAGAAACAGTGTTTGGAACAGTTGATCACAATGAACTTATTTGCAAAAATGGGTGAAGATCTGAAGTTAGAAGAAACAGAAGCATTTGCAAGAATTATGAAGAGCGCTAGAACAGAAGTGCTTGCACAGCTTGCAATCACAGAAGTGATGAAAGAAATCAAAGTTGAAGATGATGAAGTAAAAGGATATTACGAAGCAAATCAGAAACAGTTTGTAAAAGGTGCAACTGTACAGGCAAAACACATTCTTGTGCCAGAAGAAGATACATGTAAGGATATTCTTGCAGCAGTAGAAAGTGGAGAAAAAACATTTGAAGATGCAGCGAAAGAATCTTCTACATGCCCATCTGGACAGAATGGTGGAGACCTTGGAGAATTTGGAAAAGGACAGATGGTAAAAGAATTTGAAGATGCAGCATTTGCAGCAGAAATTGGACAGGTTGTTGGACCAGTGAAAACACAGTTCGGATATCATTTGATTAAAGTTGAAAAGAAAAATGATGAAGCTGTATCTACATTCGAAGAAGTGGAAAATTCTATCCGCAAGAGTTTGATGCAGCAGAAACAGAATGATGCATACATGAAGAAAATGGCTGAATTAAAAGAGAAATACGTTCAGGAGTAAGCGATGGAATTATACAAAGGACGTCCAGAAGCGGAAGCGGGGAGACTGGACAAGGAAATCAAAGTATATGATTTTTTAGATTCTCTTGGAATTGCATATGAACGTGTTGATCACGAGGTTGTAGGTACAATTGCAGATTGTGAGGAAATTGACCGCACGCTTGGATTAGAGATTTGTAAAAATTTATTTTTGTGCAATCGTCAGAAAACAGCGTATTATTTGTTGCTGATTCCGGGAAGCAAGGCATTACGCACAAAGGAACTCTCTGCACAGATTCCAACGACCAGATTATCTTTTGGTTCTGGAGAAGACATGGAGAAATATTTGAATGTTACGCCAGGCTCAGCGTCGGTCATGGGATTATTATTTGATCCAGAACAAAAGGTGCAGTTGCTTGTGGACGAGGAAATTTTCGCACAAGAAGAATTTGGATGTCATCCGTGTATCAATACGTCAAGTATTAAGATGCGTACGCAGGATGTGTTTGAAAAGATACTTCCGGCACTTGGACGCGACTGGATTACAGTAAAGCTTACAGATGGGAATAAGGAATAATATGAAAAACTTAACGGTTGGAATTTTGGCGCATGTGGATGCGGGAAAAACTACATTATCGGAAAGTATGTTATACGAAAGTGGAAGCATAAGAAAATTAGGGCGTGTCGATCATGGAGACGCCTTTTTGGACACCCATGAATTAGAAAAGAGCAGAGGAATCACAATCTTTTCCAAGCAAGCGGTGTTTGAACTTGGTGAGAAAAGGATTACATTGCTTGACACACCGGGACATGTGGATTTTTCGGCTGAAATGGAGCGAACACTCGGAGTGCTTGATTACGCGATTCTTGTGATCAATGGCGCAGATGGTGTGCAGGGACATACGCGAACGCTTTGGAATCTACTGAAGCAGTATCGAATTCCAACGTTTTTGTTTGTGAACAAGATGGACCAGACAGGTGTAGAGCGAGAGAAAGTGCTGGCAGATTTGCAGCGGAGATTGAGCGACACCTGTATCCCATTTGACAATAAGGAGATTGAAAAAGAAGAATTTTTGGATCAGTTGTCTATGTGTGATGAGACAGCAATGGATGAATATTTGGAAACGGAAACGATTTCCGAAGAGACAAAAATTCAGATGATCGCAGCACGGAGTGTGTTCCCATGCTATTTTGGCTCTGCACTGAAAATGCAAGGGGTGCGAGAATTCTTACAGGGGTTGGAGCGACTGACCAGAACATCCTATGAAAAAGAGGCAGAAGAAAAGCCGTTTGGAGCGCGTGTTTATAAAATATCACGAGATACACAAGGGGCGCGTTTGACACATCTGAAGGTGACAAGCGGAATCTTGAAAGTGAAAGAACTTCTGCGCGGCGAGAATGCAGCACATGAAATATGGGAAGAAAAGGTCAATCAGATTCGTCTTTACTCTGGAGAAAAATATGAGATGACTTCGGAAGTGGAAGCTGGAATAATCTGTGCGGTGACTGGTCTGACACAGACATTTTGTGGGGAAGGACTTGGGTGTGAAACACATGCTGATACACCTGTCTTAGAACCAGTGTTAAATTATCAGATTTTATTTCCGAAAGAAATCGATGCACATACAATGCTTCGCAATTTACGAATTTTGGAAGAAGAAGATCCAATGCTTCGAATTGTGACTGGTCTGACACAGACATTTTGTGGGGAAGGACTTGGGTGTGAAACACATGCTGATACACCTGTCTTAGAACCAGTGTTAAATTATCAGATTTTATTTCCGAAAGAAATCGATGCACATACAATGCTTCGCAATTTACGAATTTTGGAAGAAGAAGATCCAATGCTTCGAATTGTGTGGAAAGAGGAGTTATCAGAGATTCATGCACAACTCATGGGAGAAGTGCAGGTGGATGTGTTGAAAACTCTTGTGAAAAATCGTTTTGGTGTGGATATCGAGCTTGGAACAGGAAGTATTGTTTACAAAGAAACGATTCAGAAGACGGTAGAAGGTGTTGGACATTATGAGCCGCTCCGCCATTATGCAGAAGTTCATTTGTTGTTAGAACCGGGTGAACGCGGAAGCGGAATGGTTTTTGATACAGATTGTAGTGAAGACTTGCTGGATAAAAACTGGCAACGTCTGATTCTGACACATTTGTATGAAAAGGAACATCGTGGGGTACTGACAGGTTCAGCGATTACGGATATGAAAATAACGCTGCTCGCTGGCCGTGCGCATTTGAAACATACGGAAGGCGGAGACTTCAGACAGTCTACATATCGCGCAGTAAGACAAGGGCTTATGCAGGCAGACAGTATTTTGCTGGAGCCTTACTATGAATTCCGACTGGAAATACCGCAGGAAATGGTGGGACGAGCGCTGACAGATATTCAACGCATGTCTGGAGAATTTACACCGCCAGAGACCGAAGATGATATGGCAATTATTACAGGAAGTGCTCCAGTAGCAGCGATGCGTGATTATCAGATGGAAGTGACGACCTATACAAAAGGCCGCGGCCGTTTGTCATGCATTTTTCAGGGATATGATGTGTGTCATGATGCCGAACAGGTACAGGAAGCGATTGGCTATGATGCAGAGCGAGATCAGGAAAATCCGACAGGTTCTGTGTTCTGCACACATGGTGCGGGATTTTATGTGCCGTGGAATGAAGTACCAGAGTACATGCATATTGAGAGCCAGTTAAAGAAACGTCAGAATCAGGAAGAAGACAAACGAGAAAATCTGAACGATCGAAGAACTGGAACGAGATTTGTTGGAAAAGAAGCGGCACAAGTTCCAAGTTGGAATGCCAAAGAAGAAAAAGAACTGGAAGAGATTTTTATTCGAACTTATGGAAAAGTAGAGAGAAAATTATCAAGTTCAGCATCTGTTTATACAGCAGCATCGAAAAAGAAATCTACGAAAAAAGACGAACAAGTACAAGAGTTCTTACTAGTAGATGGTTACAATGTGATCTTTGCATGGGAAGATTTGAAAGAGCTTGCAAATGTAAATATCGCAGCTGCAAGAAATAAGCTGATGGATGCACTTTGTAACTACCAGGGATTCAAAAAGTGTACCGTTATTCTTGTGTTTGATGCCTACAAAGTAGAGAGTGAACTGCACGAAGTAATGCGGTATCATAACATACATGTGGTGTATACGAAACAGGCAGAGACAGCAGACCAATATATCGAAAAAGTTGTTCACTCAATTGCAAAGAAATATCATGTCACAGTAGTGACATCCGATGGTGTAGAGCAGGTTGTGACTCTTGGACAAGGTGGAACCTTGATTTCTTCTCGAGAATTTGAAGTGGAAATGGAAATAGTGAAGCGCCAGATTCGTGAAGAGGCAGAACAACGAAGAGAACGAGGGAAGAACTATTTGTTCGATCATTTAGATAAAGAATTAGCTGATACGATGGAAGAAGTTCGTCTAGGAAAAAAAGAACTATAAAACATAACTGTGTGTAATGATAAAATGAAAAAAGTTCATTTCACAAATCCGAAAAAGAGGTGTATATTGAGGTTGAAGGAAGAGATAAAGACACTTCAGGAGGTGTGAAAGATGTTTGGATGGGCAGTAGTAGCAGCAGTAGCTAGTTATAGTATGTACAACGTGTTCGGGAATGAAAAACACGCATAAGAGAAGAGCATATATAGAATGAAAACCTATAAAAAAGATGAGGGGCATGTGCTTCTTATCTTTTTTATTTTTATAACATTACAAGTTCTAATGCCTATATTAAACAAAATGATTTTACAAAAGCCGAGAAATAGTATATAGTTTAATTAAACCGAAACGTACTAATAAGTATGTGTAATGACAACCGACGGGGCTGAGGTATGAAAACGACACTCTAATTTCATATCTTAGTCCTTTTTTATTTGTAAAAAATAAACGGAGCAGTTCTTTGATGATATGTACCCAGAATCCTGGACACATTGATTTCTAAATTAAGCACAACAACA
>CAZPZR010000051.1:0-12760 GCA_964591105.1 uncultured Lachnospiraceae bacterium
CATACTGCTGATATCGATTACGGCAAAATCCAGCTTTATGCCGGAAACTATGACTTCTGGTACGAATCCAGTCAGCTCCTGATCAAGCAGATGAAGGAAGCCAACAAGAAAAAAGAAGAAAAAATCAAAGAATTACAGGAATTTATTTCCCGATTCAGCGCTAATGCTTCCAAGTCCAAACAGGCAACTTCAAGAAAACGTGCATTGGAAAAAATTCAGCTTGATGACATTCAGCCATCCAGCCGTAAATATCCTTACATCGATTTCCGTCCAAATCGCGAGATTGGTAACGAAGTATTGACTGTCGATGGATTAAGCAAGACAATCGAAGGCGTAAAAGTTCTGGATAACATTTCCTTCACACTAAATCGCGAAGATAAAGTTGCATTTGTTGGTGGAAACGAACTTGCCAAAACTACTCTCTTCCAGATTTTGATGGGCGAAATGGAACCAGACGAAGGTACTTACAAATGGGGAATCACAACTTCACAGGCATATTTCCCATTAGACAGTGGTGCTGAATTCGACAACGACTACACAATCGTAGAATGGTTGACACAGTACTCTGAAGAAAAAGACGCAACTTATGTTCGCGGATTCCTCGGTCGTATGCTCTTCGGCGGTGACGATGGAGTAAAACGTGTAAGCGTTCTTTCCGGTGGAGAAAAAGTACGCTGCCTGTTGTCTAAAATGATGATTTCCGGTGCAAATGTTCTCGTATTTGACGAACCAACTAACCACCTTGACATGGAATCAATCACTGCACTCAACAACGGAATGACAAAGTTCAAAGGTGTAATCCTCTTCTCATCCCGTGACCACCAGATTGTGCAGACAACTGCAAACCGTATCATGGAAATTGTTCCTGGCGGAAAACTGATTGACAAAATCACAACTTACGACGAATACCTTGAAAGTGATGAAATGGCAAGAAAACGCCAGACATACACACTTCAGGAAGAAGACAATTAATACAAAAAGGACGGTGCCAAAAACACCGTCCACTTTTTTTTGCATTTCTTACCGCAGCTTAGCGAATTCTTTCTGGGAATCCAACTTTTTTCTGCACCTTTCTCAATGTCTTGTTTGAGAAATACTGTGCTTTTTCTGCGTTATTCTTAATAATTCCATCAATATATGATTTTTCTTTTTCCAGACGAGCCACTTCATCCTGCAATGGTTTCAGCACGCTTACAACTGCTTCTCCAACTGCTGGTTTGAATACACCGTATCCCTGTCCGTCAAATTCCTTCACAACTTCATCGGCAGTCTTTCCTGTACATGCACAGTAAATGTCGATCAAGTTCTTGATTCCAGGCTGTTCATCTCTATAAAGAATCTGTGCTTCTGAGTCTGTTACTGCTCGTTTGAACTTGCGCATGATTGTATCTGGGTCATCCATCAGATAAATACTTGCGTTTGGATTTTCATCAGACTTAGACATCTTCTTTGTTGGTTCCTGAAGGCTCATGATCTTCGCACCAACTTTTCCGATATATGGTTCTGGTACTGTAAATACGTCTCCGTAAATATTGTTAAATCTCTGTGCAATGTCTCTTGTTAATTCCAAATGCTGCATCTGGTCGATTCCTACTGGCACAACATCAGACTGGAACAAAAGAATATCTGCAGCCATAAGTACTGGATATGTGAAAAGACCAGCATTAATATTGTCCGCATGCTTTGATGCCTTATCTTTAAACTGTGTCATACGGTTTAATTCACCCATGTATGTAAAGCAGTTTAAAATCCAAGCAAGTTCTGCGTGTCCAGATACGTGTGACTGGTAATAAATACAGTTCTTCTCTGGATCAAGTCCTGCTGCAATATAAAGTGTAAGAAGCTTTCTCGCTCTCTTACGAAGTGTCGCAGGATCCTGTCTAACTGTAATCGAATGCATATCTACTACACTGTAGAAACATTCGTATTCATCGCTCAATGTAATCCAGTTTTTCAGCGCACCAAGGTAGTTCCCAAGTGTAAGGTTTCCTGTGGCCTGCATCCCACTGAATAATACTTTTTTATCGTTTAACATGTTATCTATTCCTCCATCTATCGTTACTCATCATTTTTTTGCGATATTTATCGCTACCAATCTTTTACTTCATCGTCGTAGTATACCTGATTTTCAAAAATAATTGTATATCTTCCATCTACGACTTCGACTCTCGTAACCGCACAATTCTTATGTACGCCAATTCCCCAATACTTTGCCAGCGGTTCTCCCTTAATCGTGTTCATCATTCCTGCAAGTGCAGCTCCATGAGTAGAAACTAAAATCTTGCTGTCCTTGTAGCATTCTTCCACAGAAAGCCAGTGAAGAAACTCTCCCACTCGTGCTTTTACATCCACAAATCTTTCGCCAGTTCCTATCGGTTCGTAATGTTCCGGATCATCAAAAAATGCCTGAAAGCTGTCTGGCATCTCCCATCCATCCTTCGAACAACATTTACCTTCCAACTCGCCAAATCCCATCTCAATGATTCGCGGTTCTTCAATAATTGGAATGTTGCGGCCTTCCAACACAATCTCAGCGGTCTTTTTCGCACGAGAAAGCGGGCTTGTAAAACATACATCAAATGGCACGTCTGAAAGTCCATCTACAGTTTTTTCCGCTAACGTTCAGCCAAATTCATTCAGCGGAACATCCGTCTGGCCTTGTAAGCGTCTTGTTTTATTCCAATCGGTCTCGCCATGTCTGATAAAATAAAGCTCCATTCCGTGCCTCCTTAAAAATATACCGTAATAGTATAGCACATTTCTTTTGCTTTTTCATTCTTTTTTGAAAATATCTCTACAAACACATAGGAAAAATGGTATAATGTTGGACAAAGGACAAAGAAAGGAATCGACAATTATGGAAAAAATTACAAGTTTCACCATAGACCACATTAAGCTTCAGCCAGGCGTGTATGTATCACGTATTGACTATGTTGAAGGTCATCCAATCACAACCTTCGACCTCCGCATGACAAGCCCGAACGAAGAGCCAGTCATGAATACTGCTGAGATGCACACAGTTGAACATCTCGCTGCTACATTTTTAAGAAATCACCCAACATTTAAGGACAAAACTATTTACTTTGGACCTATGGGCTGCCGTACTGGCTTCTATCTCCTCCTCGCAGGAGAATACAGTTCCAAGGATATCGTTCCTTTGATGCAGGAAATGTTCGAATTCATCGCTAAGTTTGATGATGAAGTACCAGGAGCCTCTGCAAAAGATTGCGGAAACTACCTGGATATGAATCTTCCAATGGCACGCTACATTGCGGCAAAATATTTGCGCGACGTGTTAGCTGATCCAAAAGAAGAACAATTGGTATATCCAAGCTAACATTTGGTAAATACTAACATACAGAATAATTAATGAACGAAAGGGGTTTATAACGATGCCATCAGCATATACACATTATCGATTTGGAAAAGAAGTTTTAAGCTGCCTTCCCAAACATTTCCGTAGACCGATTGAAGAATACCGGGAGTTGTTCGACATTGGTCTCCACGGACCAGATATTCTATTTTATTACAAACCATTGTCTAAGAACACTGTTAATCAGCTTGGGCACGACATGCATCACCAGCCAGCCAGTACATTTTTTCAAACTGCTGCTGATATTTGGCGCTCATCCAAACGCAAAGAAGCTTTACAGGCATACCTTTACGGATTCATTTGCCACTTTGCTTTAGACAGCATTTGTCACCCGTATGTTGAAAAAATGGTTGCTGGCGGGGAGTTTAGCCATACCGAATTAGAAACCGAATTGGATCGTTTCTTCCTATTAAAAGACGAGTTAGATCCGATGACCTATCTGCCAATCCAGCACATTCATCCAACCTTGGAAACTTGCGATGTGATTGCAGAGTGTTATTCATCCATTTCCGAAAAAGAAGTACGTTCAGCCCTTCGTGGCATGATCTGGAGTTTCAAATTACTGAATGCGCAGACCAATTTCAAACGTAAGCTCATTCTTCTCGTAATGAAATTAACTGGAAACGCTAAATTCATGTCCGGGCTTGTTATGAAACCAGAAGCTAATGAACAGTGCCAGGCCTATTGCCCACTGCTTTATAGCAAGTATCTTGAAGCTGTAACAACCGCTGCTTCTCTTATTCAACAATATGGAAATGTTCTAGAACACAACACAGAGCTTTCTACACGTTTCAATCAGACCTTTGATGCCGGAGAACATTGGGAAGAACTTTATATTTAAATGATTACATGAAAAAAAAGTCAGATTCGAACTCGAATCTGACTTTTCTTATACACACTTTTAATTAAGCAAGTTTGCTTTTAGCAACTTCTGCAAGTGCTGTAAATCCAGCTGCATCGTTTACTGCTAATTCTGCTAACATTTTTCTGTTGATATCAACGTTAGCAAGTTTTAATCCGTGCATCATCTTGCTGTAAGATAATCCGTTCATTCTAGCTGCAGCGTTGATACGTGCAATCCATAACTGACGCATCTGACGTTTGCGCTGTTTTCTACCTGCGTAAGCAGATGTAAGAGCTCTCATAACAGACTGTTTTGCAACTCTGTACTGTTTAGAACGTGCTCCTCTGTATCCTTTTGCTAACTTTAAAGTTCTATTGTGTCTTTTTTTAGCGTTTAATCCACCTTTAATTCTTGCCATGTCTATTCCTCCTTCAATACTTTACCTATCTTAGAGATATGGTAATACTTTCTTCATGTTCTTTACATTTGTTGCATCAGTAATGATAGATTTTCTAAGATTTCTTTTTCTCTTTGTAGATTTCTTAGTTAAGATATGGCTCTTGTAAGCTTTATTTCTTTTTAACTGTCCTGTACCTGTTGTTTTGAAGCGCTTTGCAGCTGCTCTATTTGTTTTTACTTTTGGCATGATAAATTCCTCCTTGAAATGTGTAAATATTGTTTTTAACGTTTTTCAGTTAAAACCATGCTCATACTTCTGCCTTCCAGCTTAGGTGCCTTTTCAACATTCGCTACATCTGCAAGCAACTGTGCAAAATCATCTAAGATGTGTTTGCTCTGCTGCATATGAGCCATCTCACGACCTCTGAAACGCAGTGTGACTTTTACTTTGTTTCCCTTGGAAATAAACTTCTTTGCGTTATTCACCTTTGTATTAAGGTCGTTCGCATCGATGTTTGGCGAAAGTCTCACTTCCTTAACTTCAACGGTTTTCTGCTTTTTCTTTGCTTCTTTTTCTTTTCTTGCAAGCTCGTATCTGTACTTACCATAATCGATAATCTTACATACCGGTGGCTGAGCCTTTGGAGCAATCTTTACTAAATCGAGTTCTGCTTCCTGAGCAAGCTTCATTGCTTCTCTTGCTGACATAACTCCAAGCTGTTCTCCATCTTCTCCAATAACTCGTACTTCTTTGTCTCTGATCTGCCCGTTAATCATTAATTCGCTAATAGTCGTGCACCCCCATCATAAATCTTTAAATAAAAATAAGTGAATAGCTTGAGACTATCCACTTGCATATCAACATAATAAGACTTATAATTAAATCCTGTTACTTCAATATCAAACCATTAGTCACCCAATTGTGCTACGGTGAGAGTGGATACTCTACTTTCTTGTTTGCCTTACGACTTAGTTACTATAACACAGCTTTCTTATAGTGTCAACATATTTTTTCATTTTTATTTTTTCTGTTCTTGTTTTGTCTATCTTTTATCAATTGGCAAATTCACTTGAAAAAAACGCACTTTCGTGCGATAATAAGACAATCTGATGTAGAAATGAATCAGAACATATTTTGAGGAGGTTTTTTATGGAACAGAAGAGAAACAGTTTTACCAGCAAGATTGGATTCGTCCTTGCAGCTGCTGGATCTGCTGTAGGACTCGGAAACCTTTGGCGTTTCCCTTACCTTGCAGCAAAATATGGTGGAGGTTCTTTCTTATTAGTATATTTGATCCTCGCTGTAACATTTGGTTTTGCTCTTATGATTACTGAAATTGCAATCGGACGCAAAACAGGTTTAAGTGCGATTAGCGCATTCAAAGCTCTCGACAAGAGATTTAGTTTTTTAGGAGTGCTGGCAGCGGCAGTTCCTATTATTATCTTCCCTTACTACTCAGTAATTGGTGGTTGGGTAGTGAAGTATTTTGCAACATTCATCAGTGGCGGTGCTCATCTCGCAGCTGCCGACGATTACTTTACAGGATTTATTGGAAGTGCTTACGAACCTTTGGTATGGTTCTTTGTATTTATGGCATTTACAGCTGTAATCGTTCTTCTTGGTGTTGAAAAAGGAATCGAGAAGATGAGTAAGATAATGATGCCTATCCTTATATTGCTTTCTGTTATTGTAGCCGTTTACGCACTTACCTTAGAAGGTGCTATGGATGGTCTGAAGTACTACCTTCTTCCTCGTATGGAAGATATTTCAGCTAAAACAATCCTTGCTGCTATGGGACAGTTGTTCTACTCCATGTCTCTTGCAATGGGTATCATGATTACATATGGTTCTTATATGAAAAAAGACGCACACCTGGAAAGTTCTGTTCATCAGATTGAGATTTTTGACACAGGTATTGCTTTCCTCGCAGGTCTTATGATTATTCCATCTGTATTCGCATTCTCTGGTGGAGACCCTGCAGCACTTGGTGCTGGTCCTGGACTGATGTTCATGGCTCTTCCAAAAGTATTTGCAAGTATGAAATTCGGTGGTGCAATCGGTACATTATTCTTCTTACTTGTATTCTTTGCAGCACTTACATCTTCTATCTCACTGATGGAAACAATCGTATCCTTCTTCCGAGATAAATTTGGATGGACTCGTACATTTACTGGAATTATGGTAGCTGTTTGCTCAACTATTCTTGGTATTCCATCTTCTCTTGGATTCGGACCATTAAGCTTTATCAGCTGGATGGGAATGTCAATCCTCGATATTATGGACTTTGTAAGTAACAGCGTATTGATGCCAATCGTAGCCTTCTTCACTTGCATCCTCGTAGGATTTGTCATCAAACCTAAGACAATTGCTGATGAAGTTAAAGTTACAGATGGTACTTTCAAAGCTGAAAAAATGTTTACTGTAATTATCAAATGGATCGCACCTGTATTCCTTGTACTGATTCTTGTTAGTTCTGTAGCAAGTGCAATCGGTGTATTCTCATTGTAAGATGAATATTTAGATGGCTAAAGGCCTCATTTCTGGGATTCCAGAAATGAGGCCTTTTTATGAGGACGATTAAATCGATAACGGCTTATTTTTTATTTTTTTTCCACTGTGCGTATAATGTTACTTTTCCACCATTCTTAGATGTCAAGTTCTTTACAGACGCTTTGTTCTTGTAGGATTTTCCTTTTCCGTTTGCTTTTGTGTTCCATCCTACAAATGTGTAGCCTTTCTTTTTGAAAGTATTGGATGTCAGTTTATAACTTGTTCCATACTTTCTGGAAGTCATGGAACTCATCTTTCCGCTAGTTGATCCATTTCCCTTGAATGCAATTGTATACTTGTTTGGTGTCCATTTTGCATAAACGGTTTTGTTTCCTGTACTTCCTTTTTTAATCTCTGTGATTTTTGTTTTGTAATTGCTACTTGTGTACCATCCGCCAAATGTATATCCTGTTCTTGTTGGATTTTTCAACTTGATTGTTGACGTTGTCACTGTATATGTAGCTGGATTACTACTACTATTTTTTCCACTGTTTAATTTGTAAGTAATTTTATATGTAGTCTTTTTCCACTGCGCATATAATGTTTTATTTCCTGTACTTTCTGCCGCAATTTCTGTTACTTTTGTTTTGTAGCTACTGTCGGAGTACCATCCTGCAAATGTATAACCTGTTCTCGTTGGATTCAGTAATTTTATTGCTTCTGAACCAGACTGATAAGATTCTGGATTTGCAGCATTATTTTTTCCACCGCCAAGAACATATGTGATGCTATAATTTTTTTTCGAACTACTTACTTTTACTTGAAATCCATTTGCTGTAGCCCATTGATAAGCATATGATCCTTCTTCGCAGTTTATCACTGCACCTGCACAAATTGCAGAATTTCCAATTGATACGATGCTTTTTGGGAGAAAGACATTTTTCAAATCAAGATTTTCAAAAGCACCATCTTCAATTTCTGTTACCGGGCATCCTAAAATTTCTTCCGGAATGAGTAACTCGTCTTCACTCACCAAACTTTCTGTAATAATAATGCCCGTTCCATCTTCGTTATATTTGTATGCAAATTTTTTGTCGCTAGAAACCCATACAATATTTGCTCCCTGTTTTTCCAGCCAATTTCCCAAATATGTTCCTTCGCAGCAATAAAAGTCTACTGGCATCCAAACATTCTCGGTATTTTCAGCCATACAAAACACGTGGTCGTTAAAACGATAAAATCTTTTGTCAAGTAAATGTACAAATACCTTATCAAATCCTGTACATCCGAAAAATGCTCCAACTCCAATAAAAGATACACTCTCTGGTATTATTAAATTTCCACTCAGCCCATTACATGTATTAAAAGCCCAATTTCCAATTTCTTCCAATTTACTTGGAAGCTTTAATTCTCCCGTTATTTGACACCATCCAAATGCACTTGCCTCTATTGTTGTTATGCCTTCAGGTATCGTTAAAGAATCATTGGAAAATGTTCCACATCCTAAAAAAGCACCTTCTCCAATCTCTTTCAGCCCTTCTGGGAAAGTCAATTCACCAGTTAATTTGCAATAAGCAAAAGCATGCCTACCAATTTTCACAAGACTACTTGGGAAGGTCACTTCACCCAAAAATCGATATTCTTCAAATGCATATTCACCAATTTCCGTCACAGGATATCCATTGATTTCACTCGGAATTTTTAAATCTCCTCGTTCTTCTCCTTCGTATCCTGTAATAATTACTCCCGTTCCATCTTCGTTCAATTCATAGGAAAATTCATCCGCTTTTGTTGATGAATCTTCTTCGTTCCCTTCTATTTCTTCATTCACTGTAAAGCTATTTTCTATGGCCCATCTATACACATAGCTTTTATCGTCTTCCTCACAGTATATGCTTACATTCAAATGAACATCGTCATTATCATCCAATGCATGTTCATCTATAAATTCAATCGTTCTTGGTAATGTAACACTTTTGAAGTTTGTGCAATTCAAAAATGCATAAGACTCAATCGCTATAACTGCATAGCCATCAATTCTTTCCGGAATCTCCAGATTTCCTTTGACATCTCCTTTACATTCCACAATGATAATTCCATTCTCTGCTGAAACATAATCTGTTAGGAATTTGTCATCTGCTAATTTATAGGAAATCTTACACTCTCCCACTACATATTCCTTCACGTCTTGGCTAGTGTTTCTTTCCACCTCAATCGCAGTTTGTTTTTCCTCACAGCTCACTTCCTGTGCACTCACAGTTACTGGAATTGACGTAATCGTAAATGCCAGTGCCATTGCAAGCGCCAATGCCTTCTTCCTCTTCATCCTTTTTTCATCCTTTCTGTCAATTTTATTTCTGTTCTTTGTCAGATTATATGTACATTATATAACTTTTAAAGTCACATATTCAATCAAATATTACGGAAATATGTCATAGAATGAGGTGTTGACTATGTACGAAAGACAATTTGCTGAACGATGAACTGAATTACGTATGAAAAAGGGGGTTTCCGCACGCGACATGAGTTTATCTCTTGGGCAGAACAACTGCGCAATTTATATACTCTTGTGCACAGTTTCGTAGATTAATCTGCCTTCCCTCATTGGCAGCATTTTTCAATATAACTATAAAGAAAAGGAATGAATCCTCCCTATTTCAGATTCATTCCTTTCTCTTTTACTTATTTTACATTTTTTGTATCTGTCAGAGCAAAGATTGCAAGCACTCCCGGTCCGGTATGTCCGCCAATCACTGTTCCGATGTTGTTAATGAGAATATTTTCCACTCCCATCTCTTCCTTTATGATAGATGCGAGATATTCTGCATCTTCCTGACAATCTCCATGCGTGATCATCACAATTTCATTCTGATAGCCTTGTGTGTGTTCCACTGCCAGATCAACAATCTTGCGAATTGCTTTCTTACGACCACGTTCTTTTCCAATCACTTCCAATTTTCCTTCTTCGTTCAGTACAATGATTGGTTTAATCTTGATCATGGAACCAACAACTGCAGATGTCTTTGAGATTCTGCCTCCGCGCTGCAAATGATTCAAGTCATCAGCCGCAACATAATGTCCGATATGCTCTTTCAGCTCATCGGCATATGTATATGCTTCTTCCAAAGAAGCACCTTCTTCTTTTTTCTGAAGCACATAGTAAAGAAGCAACGCTTCTCCCATACACGCACACTTCGTATCTAATACAAGAATCTTACGTTCTGGATACTCTTCCATGAGCTCCTCTGCCGCAATACGCACACTATTGTAAGTTCCACTTAAAGCAGAAGAAAATCCAAGATGAAGCACATCTTTTCCTTCTTTTAAAATAGGCTCTAATTTTTCTTTTGCTTCTTCTGGATTCACCTGTGAAGTTACTGCCATCTTCCCTTCACGCAGCTTACCAAAGAACTCTTTTGCACTCAAGCCTTCCATATCTACATAATGTTCATTATCGATTGTATATTTTAAAGGTAGTACTGGAACTCCTTTTTCTTCAAGCCATGCTTTTGGAAGGTCAATAGTGCTGTTTACTGTAATTACATATTCATTCATATTTATCTCCTCCTTGTTGACATGTAGTTTATAATACCACGTTTCGTAGTTTTGTGCAATATTTTTCATCTATTCTTCATATTATTGTAATTTAATTTTACATTTAGATAACTTTTCCCACTGACTGTTTTATTAAAACATATGCTTCCAATCACAATGACACAGCCTACGAGAAATCCCATCCAGTTAAATACTGCTGTTAGAATCAAAAGTTGCAATCGCATGAATTTCAGTGCATAGCCCAGTTCAAAATTCGGTTGCGTATAGTTTGCAACGGCTACAAACGCCATATAAAGCATCACTTCCGCGTTGAACCATCCAGAATTTACGGAGAATTCGCCCATCACAAGCCCCGCGATTACACTTAGCGGTGTACTCAGCATACTCGGTGTGTTCAGTGCAGCCAGACGCAGACCATCTATGGAGATTTCCAAGATTAGTAATTGATAAATGAGCGGCACATTTACCACATCCTTCACCGCTACAAATGCAAATGTCTCCGGAAGCCAGTGTGGATTTTGCATAAGCAGTAAAAAAACAGGCGTCAAAAATATCGTCAAAAATGTTATCAGTGCTCGTGCTATTTTTAAATAGATATTCGTGAGCACTGGAAAATAGTAGTCATTCGCCTCCTCAATCATATCGAGAATCGATGTAGGAAGAATCATCGCTGATGGCGAATTGTCTACTAAAAGCACAATTTTCCCCTCCAACAGGCATGCAGCCGCCGTATCTGGGCGTTCTGTATATTTGAATTTTGGAAATGGATTATACCACTTTCTTTTATAGAGACTCTCTGCAAGGCTCTGCTGATTCATGCGAAGAGCATCCGTCTGAATCTCTGACAAACGATAAAGAATCTTTTTTAACAAGTTATGGTCTACACGGTTTCCCATGTAACAAACTGCCACATCTGTTTTCGATGCATCCCCGACTTCCATCATTTTCATAATCAGATGGGGATCTCGAATCCTCCGACGGATCAATGCCGTATTAAATACTATCGTCTCTACAAATCCGTCTCTGGAACCGCGCAAAGACTTATCCTTATCCGGTTCTTCCACACTTCTTGTCGGATACGCACGGCAGTCTATTAAAATTCCTTCCTCGTATCCATCAATCAAAAGACAGGTCAGTCCCGATAGAATCCCCTTCACCAGTCCATCCATCTCTTGCAGCATCTCTACATCTGCATAGGGAATATATTTTCCTACAAATTGCTGGACATCCTGTGGCATATCCTCTGACTTGATTTTAAACATAGAGTCTATAATCTTTAACATAGATTCTTCATTTGCAAATCCATTGATAAAATAAAGTACTGCCCGGTGGTTCCCAAGAAACAAGTTTCGCCGAATTACGTCAAAACTATCTGTCACAGGTAAGATTTCATTCAAATATTGCATATTATCTTCTAGATTTTTAGATGTGCATTTTGTATTTTGCATACTCATCCTCCGCACCTTTTTAAGAACTATCATGCCCTGGAATGGGAGAAAGTATGCAAAAAGGGACGGTATTTCAACATACCATCCCTGACTCACGCATTATTTTGTTGTACTTCCGAATCCTCCATTACGAACTTCTGTCACATCATCATCTACCGTGATTCCATACTCCATGAAAATCCCCTGTGCAAATCCTGTGCCAGCCGCAATTTCGATTGTCTTTCCTTCATTTGTATCGTTGGTCACTTTAAAGAAGATATGACCTTCGTTGTCTGAATAAAAGTAATCGCTGTCTATAATTCCAACTGTATTATTCAGCTGCATACGATATTTGAATCCTAATCCGCTTCGAGGGTAGCATTTTAACACCCAGTCAACCTCCATCTCCGCACGGATACCACTTGCAATTTTCTTTGTCTCTCCCGGCGCGATCTTCAAATCAACTGGAGCGAAAAAGTCATATCCTGCTGAACCTTTGGTTGCTCTTTTTGGAAGTTTGATTTCTTCGTATACTTTTAAAATTGTTGCGTCATCTGCAGCTCCAAATGCATCTATATACCCTTCTTTAAATTGTTCAAAGCTTACTTTATGAAATTTTGCAATTCTTTTTGCCATGAAAACGTTCCTCTTTTCTGATAGATTTCTCTACC
>CAZPZR010000052.1:0-12684 GCA_964591105.1 uncultured Lachnospiraceae bacterium
TAATCCATTCTTTTCAACACAAGTGCGGAATATTTTCCCATATTCACGACCACTTCGCCGTCTTTTACAATGTATTCTTCATGCTCCGTCGTATATCCCTTATCATAGGAATACATCAGTCTTCGCATCCGTCCTTCCATCGGGACTTCTGCTTTCCATACCGGAACCTGCACTTCTGTATGTGTCTCCCCGCTATTGATAATAACAACAATCTGTTCTTTCTCATCAAATCTTGCGAACCCAACTACATTCTTTCTTCCACCCAGAATCATCAGGGATCCTGTTTTCAACACATCATACTTCTTATGAATATGAATCATCTCTTTGTGGAATTCCAGAAGTTCTTTATCCTCATTGCCCCATGGATACGTACGACGGTTATCTGGATCTGTGAATCCACACACACCTGCTTCATCTCCATAGTACAATGTTGGTGCTCCCATCCATGTCATCTGCATCACTACCGCTTCGCGCATCACTGCAGGATTGACATATTGATTGGCCGCCTCCGGACCAAGCTTCGCCACACGCCCAACTGCATGATTGGTTCTTGTTAAGAAGCGTGAATGATCGTGGTTGGAAAGTTCATTCATAGCTACCATCAAAGACGGCGTCAGCATATCTGACATATGATGTGCCATCGCATGAATAAAGTAATCTGCATTCCCGAGTAAATCTCCACGGAATTCATCGCTATGTTTTTCCATTCCGGTTAAAAACCACGTCAGCGGTTCCATGAACGCGTCATAGTTCATCACCGTATCCCACTCGTCTCCTTGCAGCCATTCCTTCGGATTCCCGTAATGTTCTGCAAGAATAATTGCATTCGGGTTCACTTCCTTGACAGCCTTTCTGAACTTCTTCCAGAACTTGTGATTGTACTCGTTCGTATGTCCTAAGTCTGCTGCCACGTCCAGTCTCCATCCATCAATATTATATGGAGGGGAAATCCACTTTTTCGCTATCTCAAGAATATAATCTTCTAATGTTTCTGAATCTTCATAATTCAGTTTTGGAAGGGTATCATGTCCCCACCAGCCATCGTAATCTTTGTTATATGGCCAAGATCCATTTCCCAATTTTCCAAACTGGAAATAACTGTGATATGGACTTTTTTCTGATACATATGCACCTGGTTCATAACCAGCTTTTCCCTCGTAGATTCTCTCACGATCCATCCATTTATTGAATGAACCGCAATGGTTGAACACTCCATCCAGAATAATCTTCATTCCTCGCTTATGAAGCTCTTCTACAAGTTTGATGAATAACTGATTGCTGGCTTCCAGATTGCGAAAATCCGTCACACGGCTTTGATATCTGGTCGCCTTTGCATTCTCTGTCTCTCCATCTTTCAACAGTTCACCTTCATCCACGACGATTTTTCCAAAATGCGGATCAATATAATCATAATCTTGTATATCGTACTTATGGTTTGATGGCGACACAAAAATCGGATTGAAATACAGCACATCAATGCCCAGATCCTGCAAGTAGTCCAACTTGTCGATCACACCTTGGAGATCTCCGCCGTAAAACTCTCGCACACCCATGGCCGCCGGATATTTGTTCCAGTCAGACACTTTCTGAGAATAATCACCAATGTAATAGTATTCTCTAGTCTCCACGTCGTTGGTTTTATCCCCATTGTAGAAACGGTCTGTATAAATCTGATACATTACCGCTCCCTTCGCCCAATCTGGTGTAGAAAATCCAGGTACAATCATGAAATCATAGCATGTCATCTTCTCTTTCGTTACACCATAGCGATTGTAATGACACACTTCTGTTCCATGAGTGATTTCAAAACTATACCGAAATGTATCTTCCAGCAGTTTCCAATCAATATAATAGTAGTCAAATGCACCTTTTGTGCATTCTTTCTTCATTTCATATCGTTCATCTCCGACAATCAATCGGACATGTTCCACATCGTTCTGCGCCGTTCGAAATCGAAGGGTAATCTTTTGATTACATTCTGGTTCTGGCGGGATAACATATCCTCCTGTCCCATCGCAAAATAATGCCTGTTCTTTCATGCTGTCCAATCCTCTCTGCTCTTCATCTGTGACTATACCAGTTCTTCTTCAAATAATGCTTCAAATTCTTCTCTTGAAATCTTCTCTTTCTCCAGCAACAATTCTGCACATGTATGAAGTACATGTTCATGTTCTTTGATAATCTTGCGTGCTTTTGCATAGCATTCATCAATGATTCGTTTCACTTCATTATCAATTACTGTTGCAACACCTTCTCCGTATCCGCGTCCAGTGTGTGCCAAATCTCTACCGATGAATACTTCATCATTATCTTCGTTATAGTTGATCAATCCAACTGTCTCAGACATACCAAATCTTGTTACCATTGCTTTTGCAACGCTTGTTGCCTGCTTGATATCCTGAGAAGCTCCTGTTGTAATATCATCCAATACCAGTTCTTCTGCAACACGTCCACCCAGAGATACCGTAATATCCTGGAGCATCTTGCCTTTTGTATTGAACATTTCATCCTTTTCTGGAAGTGGCATTGTATATCCGCCAGCACTTCCAGTTGGAATAATAGATACGCTATATACAGGTCCCACATCTGGAAGTACATGGAAAAGAATTGCATGACCTGCCTCATGATATGCAGTAATTCGTTTTTCCTTTTCAGAAATAACTCTGCTCTTCTTTTCTGCTCCAATACCTACTTTTACAAATGCTTTTCTAATATCATCCTGTTTCAGATAGATACGACCATCCTTTGCTGCAAGAATTGCTGCTTCGTTCAACAGGTTTTCAAGATCTGCTCCTGTAAATCCTGCTGTTGTCTGTGCAATCTGCTTCAGATCGATTTCTTCGCTTAATGGTTTACCTTTCGCGTGAACCTTAAGAATCTCTTCTCTTCCCTGAATATCAGGTCTTCCAACCATTACCTTACGGTCGAATCTTCCCGGTCTCAAGATTGCCGGGTCAAGGATATCCACACGGTTTGTTGCCGCCATCACGATGATTCCCTCATTTACACCAAATCCGTCCATCTCAACGAGTAACTGGTTCAATGTCTGTTCTCTTTCATCGTGTCCGCCGCCCATACCAGTTCCTCTTCTTCTGGCTACCGCGTCAATCTCATCAATGAAAATAATACATGGTGCATTTCTCTTCGCATCTTCGAAAAGATCTCTTACTCGGGATGCACCTACCCCTACGAACATTTCTACAAAGTCAGAACCTGAAATTGTAAAAAATGGAACTCCTGCTTCTCCTGCTACTGCTTTTGCAAGAAGTGTCTTACCAGTTCCCGGAGGTCCTACAAGGAGAACACCTTTTGGAATTCTCGCACCAACCTGAATATATTTCTTTGGTGCTTTCAGGAAATCTACAATTTCTTCCAACTCTTCTTTTTCTTCCTGCAATCCTGCAACTTGTTCAAAGGTCACCTTTTTGTCCTTCGCTGTACTTAATCTTGCACGGCTCTTACCAAAATTCATTGCCTTTGAATTTGCACCGCCACCATTCTGACGATTCATCATTGCCAACACAACAAATACCACTGCAAGCATCAGTAATAAATCTACAATCATAGAACCAAGAACGCTGTCCTTTGGCACATCCTTTAATTCATAGTCGATTCCTTTTTCATCCAGAAAATCCTGGACTTCATTGACATCGGATACATATGCATACTTTTCTACTTCTGTGCCGTCCTCTTCTTCGATCATAATGCCTACTTTACCTGTTGGCACTGTCTTATTCTGAGTAATGATATACTCTCTGTAATCTCCGTCCACGACCAGCTGTTGAAACGCTTTCCAAGTAATTTCATTTTCCTTCTGCTCGAACTGATTTGTAATCCACAATGCTGCAAACAAAAAGAGAACAAAAAACAGAAAAGTGAATCCATTAATTCCTCTGGCTTTTTTATCGTTCAAATCTTAATGCTCCTTCCTACTCCACACCTTCTACAACACCGATGTATGGTAGATTTCTATATTTCTGGGCATAATCCAAACCATAGCCCACTACAAATTCGTCTGGAATATTGAATCCAACGTAATCAACTTTTACATCGTTTACTCTTCTTTCTGGTTTATCAAGAAGTGTACAAAGTTTCATACTCTTTGGATTTCTCTTCTGGAGGACTTCCATCAAGTGATAAAGTGTACGTCCAGAATCGATGATATCTTCTACAATGATTACATCTTTTCCTTCCAGATTCTCATCCAAGTCTTTTACAATTCTTACGATTCCACTAGATGCTGTTCCATCTCCATAGCTGCTTACACTCATAAAGTCCATAGACACTGGAACTGTAATTCTCTTTGCAAGTTCACACATAAAGAATACTCCACCTTTTAAAATACAGATAAGGTGTACTTCTTTTCCTGCGTAGTCTTCACTGATCTTTTTTCCTAATTCTGCAATTTTTCTGTCTACTTCTTCTTCTGGAACTAATACTTTTATTGTCTCTGCCATTTTTCTCCTCCGTTGATTTTCACTTCCAATATTGTTCTGGTGTGATCTGTTATTTGATATTTCTGACTTTGTCTGTAACCCACAATCCACATGATCTGTTTCCCATCCGCAAGCAACCAGATATCCTCTCGCTCCTTCTGCGGCACTTTTTCATCAATAAAGTATTGCTTCAGCTTCTTAGTTCCGCCTGCTTTATTGATAGAAATGTAGTCTCCCGGTTCACGATGTCTCAGTGTTACAGTACCTTTGATTATATCATAGTCAAACCATTTCGTGTAGGGGTTTTCTGGAAATGTTAGTGCTCTTTCTCCCCTGGAAAATGTCCGCATTTCCACGTGTGGCTGCTCGATTTCTTCCTTCAGAATTTCCTTAGAAATTTCCAGTCCTTCATAACATCTCCGTACTTGTATCTGGTAAGGAAGGTCACTGGTTTTTCCTACTTGCTTCTCTAAAAGTTCCCTTACCATTCGTACATGAATCTGTGCAAGATCCTTCTTCTGCCCTGCAACTTCCCCCAGCACCTCGTGGAGCACATAGCTTTGTAGCACTTCCGGCACCTGCTCGAACTGCTCTTTTCGAAGAATCCACGTCTCTCCCTGTCTTTGGATGCACATTTGCAAATATCTGGCCGTTTCCTCTTCCAAATATTCTCCCACCGCACGAAACTGCTCAACTGCATCTGCAATGTGTTCTACTGCGCGCGCATTGATTTCTTCCTGCAGATATGGAATCACGTGATTCCGCAGTCGGTTTCTTGTGTAATCATCTTCTTTATTTGTCGCATCCTCACAATATGCAATTTTTCTTTCACCTAGATAATCTTCTATTTCTTCCCTCGTCACACAAAGCAACGGACGAATCCAGTCGCCATTCTTCGGGCGAATCCCCCCAGCTCCACGGATACCACTTCCGCGGGACAGGTTCCACAGCACCGTCTCCACATTATCATTTTTATGATGTGCGAGAACAATTTTTGACGCTCCCGTTTCATTTTTTATCTGGACAAATCGTTCTCGGCGCAGGACTCTTCCTGCCTCTTCTTCTGTCATTCCCCGTTCTTTTGCATATGCTTTCACATCTTCATGAAAGACGTACAGCGGAACATCCTGTACCTGGCAAAGTTCTCGCACATACTGCTCATCTGCATCTGCATCTGCGCCACGGAGTCCATGATGAACGTGCACTGCCTGAAGCTTAAGATCCCATTCACTCCTCAAACTTAACAGCAAGAAAAGAAGGCATACGGAATCTGCTCCTCCCGATACGCCTATCACAATCTTTTCCCCTTTTTCCAGCATATGATATTTTTGAATATATGCATTTACTTTCTGTTCCATTACTTTCGTCCTTTGGTATTTTTCTAATTATTATAACAGACACGTTTTAGATTTTCCATATTCCCATCACCAGAACTGTCATATCATCCCGTGGAATTTCCCCAGACTTTTCTAATACTTTTCCCATCAGCTGATGAGCGAATTCTTTTGGATTGACACTGGTAATTTCTTGTATCATCTGAATCATTTCTTGCTCCTGTTCCCCATAGGGCAAGGCATCCATAATTCCATCTGTAACCATGATTACAAATTCTCCTGAAGACAGTTGTCGCTCCTGCGTTTCGAGTTCGATTTCCTGCAGCACCCCGATTGGCAGTGTCGTGGAAGAAACCTTTTCTACTTCCTCTCCCTTCCGGATAAATGTAGCTGCTGCCCCAGCTTTTACAAATTCGCATTTTCCGCTATACAGATCAAACAGGCACGCATCGATAGTGCAAAATCGCACATCATCTCTCCCTATCACCAATGCCGTATTCATCATTTGAATCGCAGTGTACACAGGAAAACCAGCTTCCAAAAGTTCTTCCAGCATTTCCACAATCATGGTACTTTCACGAAATGCCTCTTCCCCAGAACCCATGCCATCAGAAAGTGCCGCAATCTTCTTCCCTCCTGGAAGATCTGCCAAAAGAAAGGTATCCCCAGAAACAGTTTCACAATCCTTTCCAATCTTTGCCACACCTTGAAGCACCTGGTATCTGGCACCTTCCACAAATGCTACAGTGCAATATTCGCTCCCAAGGATGGGACGCTCTCCCTGTTGCGGCATCATAATCCGTCCCACACATTTCCCAATTTCTGCTGACAGTTCTTTCGTTGCGACACACTGCCCTTTCTGCGCCTTGATTGTCAGATGGATTTCATGCTTTCCTTCTGGTGTCACATAGAACACAGAAGATAACATTTTTACACCACATTTTTTCAAATGATTTTTTATCTTCTTCTCCAAATGTTCATCTTCAAAGATACTGGAGTCAAGCTCTCTCGTCGTATATTGAATCATTTTTGCAAAATGTCCCAATTGTCCGATGTAACCTTCGCGATTCTGTACCATCTTGTTATTCCACAGTAAAATCTCTTTTGCATTTTCAAATATTTCCAAAGTTTCCCGTAAAAATCTCGGTGCCATCACACATTTTCGCTGCAATTTCCGCTTCAATTCCACATTCAGTTCCGCGCCGTATTCTTCTGCGATACACAGAATCTCATACATCATCTGATATGTTTGAATCCGATGTTCCCCCAGACAGCTTTCCTTCTTCTCACAGTGTTCGCAGACTTTATCCGCAACCTTTCGAAACATATCTTCCGTTTCTTCTTTGCTGAATGTACGTTTATAATCCTCCAAAGTAAAAAATGTTTTTGATAAATGAACCAATGAATCCGCAAACTTGTCCATTTGAATCACATATGGATTCAAAAACACTGGTTTTTCTTTTATATCCCCCATAATTCTCCCCTTTTACTTCCCTGATAAAAAGAAAAGCCTTAGGAATCCTCCTAAAGCTTATCATCTGTGCACACTATTCTGCTTTAAAGATAATCTCGTTCTTATGAACAAGACCTAATTTCTCTTTTGCTACATCTTCTACATATTCATCTGTACCCACATAATCTTCCAGATCATCAATCTCTTCTGATCTGACTTTTTCATCTTCAATCTGTTGTTCCAGTTCTATCTGCTGCGCTTGATAGGACTTTGCTTTCGCCCTCAAAGATATGGCATTCACAGAAACAACAACTACTAATAAAAGAAGCACTGCTCCAACTGCTAAAACACTTCCCTTATAAGATCTCATATGCTTCTTTTGACGTACATCTCTACGTCTTTTTTTCATACCACTCATAATTATAACTCACCCTTTTCCGAGTATTCCCCTCGGATTTACTCACCCATAACTCCTATTTATCATAGCGTTTTTTTCTTTTTTTCGCAAGAAGTTCAAAATTTTTTTCTTTTTTTGAAGTGTAGATTTTTTTCGTCACTTTTTCAATTTTACGCAAAGAAAGTGATGCAAAAATCAAACCCAGTACAATACCTAGTATAGAATACCAACGAATGCTACCATCACTTGTATGGTAAATCTGCACAAACAAATACAGGCCACTCCCCAGTCCAAAGCAAATGTCTTCCACATGAACCACCCATAATTTATGTGGAAGAACCTTCCGGAATGTTGTTATGCATTTGTACACAAATCGCACCACAAGACCTGAAAGGATGGCACTGACAAACACCATGATTTCTTCTCGAATCGTCAACATATTGCTTACCTGAACAGTTTCGAAAACAGAGTTTCCCCTTGTTTTGCTACACTGTGAATCTCGGAATACGCCACACTATCAATGGTCCCTGACAGATCAACTTCTCCCTTTTCCAGGCTTAGCCGATTCACATGAAGATCACTGCCTTTCACCATCAGCATCCCTTGCTCCGTCTCCAGCAATACTTCATTCAGATCAAAGGACAGTACATCTTTTACTCCCGTCACAAGACTGGTCTTCCGATTATTGATCACCAGTTTATGGTGCTTTGGTATTGTCTTTTCTTCCATATGCTTCACAACCTTTCTTAATAATCATATGAAAGGTTGTTCCATTTTATTACAGATATTTATACAAGTCTTTCGCTTCGTCTTTTTTCGTTGTATCCTGAATGTCCAGAACTTCTACTTTTACCGTCTTTGTTCCAAACTGGATTTCAATAATGTCGCCAACCTTCACCTTTACAGATGCTTTCGCAACATTTCCATTAACAAGAACACGTCCTGCGTCGCAAGCTTCATTTGCAACAGTTCTTCTTTTAATCAGACGGGATACTTTTAAAAATTTATCAAGTCTCATAGCTTCCCTCCTACTATCTCATTTATAGAAAGAAAAATAGAGAGCCTTCGCGACTCTCTACTTATATCATCATAATCTACAACAAATTATTCGTTGATAGCATCTTTTAAAGCTTTACCAGCTTTGAACTTAGGTGCTTTGCTTGCAGCGATTTCCATAACATCACCTGTCTGTGGATTTCTTCCTGTTCTAGCTGCTCTTTCGCTTACTTCGAATGTACCGAATCCTACTAACTGAACTTTGTGATCTTTCTTAAGTTCGTCTGTGATAACATCGATAAATGCTTTTAATGCCTTTTCAGAGTCTTTTTTAGATAATTCAGCTTTGTCAGCGATTGCTGCGATTAATTCTGTTTTATTCATGGATAATTTCCTCCTCTTGTTTAATTAAGAACCCCATTTATTTTTTAGTTCATATGCATTTGACTTTTTGTCGTCAAAGCCCTTAGCTACTGTTATACCTTTTTTCCATATGTTTGTCAAGGTAAAATGCTTGATTTTCCCCCATTTTAAGGGATTTATCCAAAAGAAAACATGGATTTCATAAATCGTTCTTTTTCTTTTGTCTGACAGATTGCTGTCTCCAGTTTCTGTACATTTTTTACAGAAATCCAAGCTTTATTCGAGTGATAATACGAGTTTGCAATTTTCCAGAATTTTTCCGGATATAAAAAGCGAATTTTCATGTATTCCATCTCTTCGTCCGACAGAGGGCTGATTGCTGAATAGGCATTGATCATGTTATCTGCCAGTCTGGATTTCCAACCATATTTTTCCATGATTTTCCTCAGAAAATAGTATAAATCTTCTACTTGAATGTTACATTTCACCTTATCAAAATTGGTAAGAATAATTTGCTGTTCGCCACTCGCTCCACGTTCCATCAAAATATTATGATAATTGTATTCTCCATGCACCATGCAGCACTGATCCATGCTCTTCTGATATAATTCTTCATAATGAGAATTTTGCAGCATTTCTTCTGCGATATTCGCCCAATGATACATGTGATCAAAGCAGCGCAGAAATTCATATTCGAAGGTTCCCTTCGCGGTCTGCGCGCGGATAAATGCTCGCACTTTCTTGAGCTCCCGATTGTGGCGCGCATATTCCCCAGGCAAGGGTTCTGCTGCCCCCGGGAAATGTTCTAATTCTTTGCGCATGGAAATGTGAAGCTTCGCCAACGCGGCGGTTGCCCCAAGAATTTCCGATGGCTTCTTCACATCGCATTCTCTCGCAAGAAACCAACGCTTCAAAATATATTTGCTGCCATCATCTGCAGTCGTAACGTAACTCCCTTCTTTATTCGCAATCAACTCATCCAATTTTTCATATCCTTGTGTTTTCAAATGCTCGTAAAGCTCACAAAGCACTGGAATTCGTGCCTCTGCTGCCACAAGCTCTTTCAGTAAATAAACTCCATTTTCCTCGCATGTATCATAACATAAAACAGCACCCCTTGTTTTGCGGGTGCTGCTAATGTTTCTATCATATTGCTCTAATATATTGTGCTCAAATTCCTGCATACAATCCCCTGCATTTCCATTACATTTTCTCTTAAACGTATGATGCAGACTGAGCGAATATGTCTGTTTTCTTTAATTTTCGTCCACATGCTTCAACAATTCTTCCTTCGTGTTGAGCGTTGGATCTTCAAGGACAAGTTCCAGTAGTTCCTGAAGTTTTTCTCCGATTTCTTTTCCAGGCTTCATGCCCATCGCAATCAGATCGCGTCCTGTCACAGCAAGACTTTTCAAAGACACACACTGTTTTTCCGCAACAATTTTCTCGTAAATTGCTTCGATTTCATCCAGATTTCTTATTTTTTCCTCACGTTCATACATACTCTGTGCCAGCACATCTGCGCGACGCACTTCCATGTAATAAGGAAATAGCTCTTCGCCAATCTTGTTCATCGCGCGTCGGACATTTTTCGCCGTCGCCGGCATACGATAATCATGATAGCAGACGAGTTTTGTGACTTTCTGAATTGTATCGTTATCAAACTTCAATCTTCGCAAGATTTTCTTAGCCAATGCTTCACTTTCTACAGCATGCATTTTAAAATGAGCCACGCCATCCTCATCTATCGTCTTTAGCGCTGGTTTCCCCATGTCGTGGAAAAGCATTGCAAGACGCAGTACCTTATCATTTCGCACATTCTTCATAGCGTGAATGGTGTGTTCGCCTACCGTATACTGGTGATGCGGCGTTTCCTGCGTTGTTTCCATTATGCGATCAAATTCTGGCAGAAATACTTTCGTAATGCCAAGTTCATATGCATCTCGGATTAATTCTGGACGGTCAGAGACAAGCATCTTTACAAGTTCTACCTGAATACGCTCCGCACTGATCTTACTCAGCGTTGGTGCCAATTCCTGCATTCCTCTTCGCGTCTCTTCTTCAATTCCGAATCCCAACTGTGCGGCAAAACGCACTCCACGCAGGATTCGAAGGGCATCTTCTGAGAATCGTGCCGTTGCATTTCCCACACAACGGATTGTTCGATTTTCCAAGTCTTCGATTCCCCCGAAACTATCTACGAGTCCATCTTTTTCATTATATGCCATCGCATTGATTGTAAAATCCCTGCGCAGTAAATCTTCCTGCAGACAGCGTGTGAAAATCACCTCCGATGGATGGCGACTATCCTCGTATTCGCCATCAATTCGGTAGGTTGTAACTTCAAATCCTTCTTTATCCAAAAGAACGGTAACTGTCCCATGCTCAATGCCTGTGTCGAATGTTCTCTCGAACAGGGCTTTCGTTTCTTCCGGCATCGCTGATGTTGTAATGTCCCAGTCACCCGGTACACGTCCTAGCAGCGAATCCCTGACACAACCGCCGACAGCATAAGCTTCAAAGCCATGAGACTGCAGGGTAGTAATAATTGTGTTCACTTTTTCCGGTAATTTCATATTCATATTTCTTAGTAAGATTTTCCCCAATATGCCATGTGTTTTGCAGGTTTTCCACAGTAAATACACTTATCAGAGATAAATTCTTCATCTTCAATCAAGCATCGTGTTGCTGCTCCACCTGTGTTGTATTTTACTTCACCTTCACATTCAGGATCTCCACACCAGCATGCTTTTACGAATCCACGATTTGCTTTGAATTTTTCTTCCATTTCTTCCATTGTTACAGCTGTATCAATGTGGTTGTTCAAGAATTCTTCTGCTTTTGCGAGCATATCTGCCTGAATTGTTTCTAAGATATTGCGAAGTTCTGTTGCAATGTTATCCAAAGATACAACGATCTTTTCACGTGTATCACGACGACATACAACAACCTGGTTGTTTTCGATATCTTTTGGTCCAATTTCAATACGTGTTGGGATACCAAGGATTTCCTGTTCAGAGAATTTCCATCCTGGGCTCTTTTCAGAGTCATCAATTTTCACTCTGTATCCAGCTTTCTTCAGTTCATCTAATAATTCGTATGCTCTGTCAAGAACACCTTCTTTGTGCTGTGCAATTGGAATCACGCGGCATTCTACTGGTGCTACACGTGGTGGAAGTACTAATCCATCATCATCACCATGTACCATGATGAGGGCTCCGATACTTCTTGTAGACCATCCCCAAGATGTTTCGTAACAGCTGTGTGGCTGGTTGTTTTTGTCAATATAGCTAATGCCAAATGCATCTGGGAATCCCTGTCCAAAGAAATGGCTTGTTGCAGACTGAAGTGCTTTTCCATCATGCATCAATGCTTCGATTGTATAAGTATCTTCTGCACCTGCAAATTTTTCATGTTCTGCTTTTCTACCAGCTACGAATGGAATTGCCATTGTTTCTCTGTAGCAATCTTTGTATACCTGCCACATCTGGATTGTTCTTTCTTCTGCTTCTTCATAAGTTGCATGAAGTGTATGTCCTTCCTGCCACAAGAATTCTCTAGAACGAAGGAATGGTCTTGTTGTCTTTTCCCAACGAAGAACTGAACACCACTGGTTTGGAACCCGTGGTGGTCAGTTCTTGGGTGGGAAAAGACAACAAGACCCTTCCGTCGTTCTAGAGAATTCTTGTGGCAGGAAGGACATAC
>CAZPZR010000053.1:0-12018 GCA_964591105.1 uncultured Lachnospiraceae bacterium
GCATAGAAATCGTAACTCTGCATAATCATGTAGTTGAATTCCAGGAAGCTAAGTCCTTTTTCCATTCTCTGTTTGTAACATTCAGCTGTAAGCATACGGTTTACTGAGAAATGCGCTCCAACTTCGCGAAGTACTTCTACATAGTTCAAGTCTAATAACCAGTCTGCATTGTTTACCATCAATGCTTTTCCTTCTGAGAAATCAATAAATTTACTCATCTGTTCTTTGAAGCAGTCACAGTTGTGCTGGATTGTTTCTTTTGTCATCATCTGACGCATATCTGTTCTTCCAGATGGGTCTCCAATCATTGCTGTACCGCCACCGATTAATGCGATTGGTTTATTTCCTGCTTCCTGAAGACGTTTCATTAAGCAAAGTGCCATGAAGTGTCCTACATGAAGACTGTCTGCTGTTGGGTCAAATCCAATGTAAAATGTTGCTTTTCCATTATTGATCAGTTCTCTGATTTCTTCCTCATCTGTTACCTGTGCGATGAGTCCACGTGCTTGTAATTCTTCGTAGATTCCCATGTTTCAATCTCCTTTTATCATTTTTATATTCTGTCATTCCTCTATTGCTCACACAGCGCTGCTCCCTTTCGGTCGCATGGGCTTTTCACAAAATGTTTTACCACACAATTAAAAAAGCCCCTAGCTATGCTTTTACATAGATAAGGGCGTTCTATCCGCGGTACCACCTTATTTCACCAACAACTCGCATTGTCAGTCTCACAAACTGCTCTTTCATCACAGTTCTGACAAGATAACGTATGTCAACACGTCACAGCCTACTTGAATCCCGTTCGGTGTGCAGCTCCAAGATGTATTCATGACTCAATCCTTCACGCGCCTCTCACCTGCCGGCAACTCTCTGTGTGGGTGTTTCAATCACTACTTCTTCTTTTCACAGCCTTTGATTTTTCTGTTTGTCATGGTAGCCGATTTTTGCTAGTTTGTCAAGGTTTTTCCGTCTTTTATCACCATCTTCACGTTCAAGGAATCATCTAGCAACACGAGATTTGCATGCTTCCCTTCTGTGATAGATCCGTACATTTCGTATTCGCCAATTGCTTTCGCTGGATTCTTCGTTGCGCATGCCACTGCAGTCTCCAATGGTATCTGCATTTTCTTTACTGCTACCTTCATGCAATCCATCAGGTTTGTTGCAGAACCAGCCAATGCACCGTCTGATACCAACGTAGCAAGATTTCCCACAACATCTACATCCAAACCGCCCAGAGTATAACGTCCGTCCGGCATTCCTGTTGCACGCATACTGTCACTAATCAGAATCATGCGTTCTGCTCCCATCATTTTAAATGTAGTTCTCACAACCGCTGGGTGAATGTGAACTCCATCGCAAATAATCTCTGCATTCACATGTTGATGATCTGCAACTGCACCAACCACGCCCGGTGCACGATGTGTGTATGCTGGCATCGCGTTATAGAGATGCACCGCATGATTTGCTCCAGCTCGGAACGCTGCGTCCGCCTGCTCGTAAGATGCATTTGTGTGTGCAAGAGAAATATTTACCTTTCCTTTCATCTCTTTTACAAATGCTTCTGCATCTTTACTTTCTTCTGGTGCAAGTCCAATAAATTTCACTAACCCTTCAGACGCATTCAGGAACTTCTGCGCGATTTTCACATCACATGGAACGATGTTTCTAGCATCTTGTGCACCTTTTTTTACCGGACTGATAAATGGACCTTCCATGTTGATTCCAAGAAGATCTGCTCCCTCATGATCCTCTTTTTTATATTCCGCTGCCACTGCAAGGATCTGTTCCAATTCTTCTACCGGAAGTGTCATCGTTGCCGGTGCAATCGCCGTTACACCAACAGATGCCTCATACTTGGCAATCTCTTCAATAGCCTCTTTCGTACCATCGCAGAAATCATATCCTTTACATCCGTGAAAATGAATGTCAACAAGGCCAGGAATTGCATAAGCACCTTCTCCGTCTATGATTTCCTCTGCATCCTTCTGAAGTGACATCGTCTGTTCTGCGCCAAGCAAAACTTCTGAAAAATGTCCATCACGGATAACAACGCTTCCTTCTTCAAAGGTTTGTTCCTCTGTATATACTTTTACATTTTTAATAATCATAGCTCTTCCTCCTCATTTTTCCTTCTTCCAAAGCTCGAAGTGTATTATCATGTAAAATCTCTTTCTCATCCTTATCTCGTTCAACGTAACATGAGTAAATAATATCCAACATTACCAAAATCGGAAACTGTGGGGAAATCACATTTCCATGGTTTAAATGCTTAAGAGATGGCAGCAAAATGACTTCCGTACAAAATTCATCATAAATCTCTCGATTATTTGCAGTCAGAAGTATCGTCTTTGCTCCTCGCTTGTGTGCTTCTCGAAGCAAATACAGTACCTCTTCCTTTCCACCACTGATACTGATTCCAAACACCAGACTTCGCTTATCCTGAAACACCGCCTGCATTCGCATCAGATCCGTATCTTGCAGAGAATCGATATCCACACCAATTCGCATAAATCGAAGTTCCATCTCTCCCGCTGCAAATCCAGAACTTCCTTTTCCACATACAAAGACTCTTTCCGCCTGCGCAAGGTATTTCCCGATTCTTGCAATCTGCGCTTCATCCACCAAACTGTACGTTTTATTCAGAAGCTCTTGATACGCATTTAAAACCATCCTTGTATTTCCTGTCATGGACTCTTGTTTTTCTACAAACGTTTCCTCATATTGATATAAAAACTCTCGGTATCCACGATATCCACATTTCTTTGCAAAACGTGATAGTGATGCTTCCGATACATATAATCGTTCTGACACTGCTTTCGATGAAAAGTCCATCTTTTCGCGATTATGAATGAAAAAATCTGCAATATTTTTCTCAACATTTGTAAAATTATTGTAATTGGATTCTATAATCGGTATGACCGATTTTACATAATATTCCATTTATCCACATTCCTTACTTTCTTTTTACGGATTATCCACTATTTTTTCTTCTGCATGTTGGAAAAATGATAAAATGCTCCCAACATTCCTGCATCATTTTTATGTTTTGCAAATTCGAGCCTTGTATGTTTTGCAATACTTGGCACCAGATATTTTGCCATGGCCTGCTCTATTTTTTCTCTCAAAAATTCTTCTTGTGCCATAATTCCGCCACCAAGCACAACTACTTCTGGATTGATCACATAGCAAATATTCGCGATTCCCTGCCCCAGTACTTCTGTCATCTCATCAATTGCCTTTATACACAGAGCATCACCTTTTTTTGCTTCCTCAAAAATATGATATCCATTCCATACTTCCTCAGGTTCGTTTTTCCACTCTGCAACTTTTCTCGTCAAAATGCTGGCTGCCCCCAATGTCTGAAAATCGCTTCCAGCCATATGCATATATCCTACTTCGCAAGCACTTCCAGAACAGCCATGGAAAACTTCTCCATTCATAATGATGCTTCCACCAATCCCTGTCCCAATGGTAAGCATCAAAGAAATTTTACTACCTTTTGCTGCTCCTGACTGATATTCCGCAAGTCCCGCACAGTTCACATCATTTTCCACTTCACAAGGCAACTGGAATTCTCGTTCCATCGTCTCCTTGAAATTAATCCCAATGTAGTTTGGAATCAATGGCGCAGAATAAAATATTTCTCCTTTTTCAATGTCTACCATTCCAGCAGTCGAGATGCAGACTCCTTCAAAATTTCCATCTTTTTCCTGTAATTCTTTTACAATTTCCACTGTTTTTTCTAGAATGGAAGGTCCACCTTTTGCTGCTTCCGTTTTCCGTTCATAACGACTTAAAATAGTGCCTTCCTGGTCAATCACTCCATATTTAATGGCTGTTCCACCGATATCAATACTCACATATTTCTTCACTGTCTTTTCCACCTTTACCTTATTATAGTATACAAAATACTGCAAAAAGGCAAACCCGAATTGCTTCTGATCTGCCTTCTTGTCTTTATGCTTCTATACGAACTTTAAAAATTGCTTTTTTGATTGTGCATGGTTCTTCAACCATAACCGCTGTGCGATGTCCGTCACTTGGATAACAGATCAAGAAATCACCTTTTCTCAAAATCACAGAACTGTTCTTTTCTCCATCCATTGGAAGAAAATCATCTTTTTCTACAAATTCTTTTACTTCCATATTCTGAATGAAATTTAAATCAATCTGTTCTTCTCCATCTAACATCAAGTGTACATCCAGATAATTCTTATGTGCTTCCCAGAAACGATTTTCAGCCTGAGTTGTTGTATATTCAACAATATTTACAAAAAGACGTTCTCCATCGATTTCATGGCTTCCTTTTTCTAAAGAAACTAATTCGTGACTTTTCGCATATTCAAAACATTCTTTTATTCCATTTTCCAAGAAAGAATATTCTTCTAACTTTTCAATATTTCCAAATATCATCGTTTATCCTCTTTAATAACTCTCACTTAGTTTTTATAAATTGTTGTATGTGGAGCTGGTACAGATGTATCTCCTTTTACTTTTCTCCAAATCATACTTGCAGGTACTCCGACAATTAAGGATACTGCGATTGAAATGATAGAGTATGACCAAATAGATACGCTTCCAGCTGGCGCAAAGTATTTTACATAAACCATAACTGCAGATGCAGCGATAAATGCTAATGTTGCTCCGAATGTGTTTGCCACTTTTGTAAATGCTCCAAGGATAAATGTTCCAATCAGAATACCAAGTACAAGTCCCATAAATCCATTGAACCATTCATATGCAGATTTGATTCCACCATTTGCAAGTACCATAGATACTATAATTGCGAAGATACCAACGATTAAAGATACATACTGACCAATCTTTGTCTGTCTTTCGAAACTTAATTCTTTCTTTGTTAAACGAGCCTGAATATCTAATGTCCAGCTTGCTGCTACAGAGTTCAATCCTGTAGAAAGTGTAGACTGTGCTGCTGCATAAATTGCTGCAAGAAGAAGTCCTGTTACACCTACTGGAAGTTCAAATGCAATGTAAGATGCGAAAATCTGATCCTGTGCTGCTGCTGGTGGAAGTGCATTCTGCTGATAGAATACGTATAATCCTGTACCAATAAAGTAGAATACTGTTGCAATAAAGATAGATAATCCACCATTTGTAAGCATCATCTTATTCAATTTCTTTGTATCTGTTGTTGTTGTAAAACGCTGTACGATGTCCTGACTAGATACATAAGATCCCATTGTGTTAAATCCTGCACCAATAATCATAAGGAATACGCTGTCTTTTAAAATATTAATATCAAAGATTGGCTGATCTGCTGCAAGGAATTTTCCTTCTGCAGTAAATGCTGTCATGATTGCTCCAAATCCACCATCCAAGTGTGCTAACAAGTAAACAAATGCAAATGTTACACCAATTAATAATACAGATCCCTGAATAAAGTCTGTCCAAAGTACAGATTTCAAACCACCTGTGTATGAATAGATAATTGCAATGATTCCCATGATAACGATTAATACATTTACACTGATTCCTGTTAAACTTCCAAGTACCATACATGGAAGATACATAATGATTGACATACGTCCAATCTGGTAAATAATAAACATTACGGCACCAAGTACACGAAGTCCTTTACTTCCAAAACGAAGTTCCAAATAATGATAAGCTGTATCAATATCTAATTTACTGTAAATTGGAAGGAAGAATTTAATTGTAAGTGGAATTGCAACTAACATACCAAGCTGTGTAAACCACATAATCCATGTTCCTGCATATGAGTTTCCTGCTAATGATAAAAATGAAATTGGGCTAAGTAATGTTGCAAAAATGGATACAGATGTTACCCACCAAGGTACAGTTCCATCTCCCTTGAAATATTCTTTTCCTTTCATTTCCCTTTTCGCGAAATGAAGGCCGGCAAGCAGTACAGCTGCCAAGTATACAATTAAGATTACTAAATCAACGACGGTAAATCCCTGCATGTTTGTCTCCTCCTAAATCTTTTCTTTTGTCTGTTTATGCAAGATATTTTGCTTTCGCATCGCGAACCATTTTGGCTGCTTCTTCTACGATTGGCATATCGCTTTCAATCAATGCTGGCAATGGTTCTCTTACTCCACCAAGTTCCAGACCTTCATTGATTTTCAAGATTGCTTTGATAACGCCATACATATTTCCATGTGCAGAACACATTTTGTATATTACTTCGTTCACTGCATACTGAAGTTCTCTTGCCATTTCCATGTTTCCTGCTTTTACATATTCATCTAATTTCAGATATAATTCTGGCATTACACCATATGTCCCACCGATTGCACCTTCTGCACCAATCACGCGTCCACTCATAAACTGTTCATCTGGACCATTGAAGATTACATAGTCTTCTCCAGCTGCTGCCTTAAACATCTGAATATCCTGTACTGGCATAGAAGAGTTCTTTACACCAATCACTCTTGGATTTTTTCTCATTTCTGCAAACAAATTCATTGTAAGTGCAACACCTGCAAGCTGAGGAATATTGTAAATAACAAAGTCAGTATTTGGAGCTGCAGAACTGATGTCATTCCAATATTTTGCGATTGCGTGTTCTGGCAAGTGGAAATAAATTGGTGGAATTGCAGCAATTGCATCCACTCCAAGGCTTTCTGCATGTCTTGCAAGTTCCATACTGTCTTTTGTATTATTGCATGCAACGTGAGCAATCACTGTAAGTTTTCCTTCTGCTGCTTTCATTACATTTTCTAATACAATCTTTTTATCTTCTACACTCTGGTAAATACATTCACCAGAAGAACCGTTTACATAAACACCCTTTACACCTTTTTCTACATAATATCTTGTGAGTGCCTGTACGCCCTCTGGGCTGATGTTTCCTTCTTTGTCATAACATGCGTAAAATGCTGGGATAATTCCTTTGTACTTGTCAAGATTTCTCATGATCTTTTCTCCTCTTTCTTGTCATCTGTTATTTGTTTGGTTCATCTAAAGCTTCTGCAAAAGATTTTGTAATTAACTGCGGTCTTGTGATAATTGATCCAACTACCACACTGAAAGCACCAAGTTCAATCACTCTTTTTGCCTTCTCCGGCGTGTTAATGTTTCCCTCTGCAATCACTTTGTGTTTTGCTTTTTTCACGATTTCTCTTAAAATTTCAAAATCGTTTTCTTCTATTTTCAAGGAACGACTCTGTGGCGTATAACCTACCATTGTTGTTCCTATGAAATCAAACCCAAGTTCATCTGCGTGAAGTGCTTCTTCTACAGTTGAACAGTCTGCCATCAAAAGCTGATCTGGATACTTTTCTTTAATCTGATGGAAAAATTCATCCAATGTCACTCCTCCTGGACGAGTTGCACCAGTTGCATCTATCGCAATGATTTCTGGTTTTACTTCCATCAATTCTTCCACTTCTTTCATCGTAGGTGTAATGTAAACCGCACTATCTTCATAATCTCGTTTTACAATTCCTATGATTGGAAGATCAACTTGTGACTGAATCTCTTTAATATCTTCTTTTGTATTTGCACGAATTCCTGCTGCTCCGCCTTCTTTTGCAGCCTTTGCCATTCTTCCCATAATAAAAGAAGAATGTAATGGTTCATGCGGCAGTGCTTGGCAAGATACGATTAATTTCCCTTCTAAGTCTTCTACTCTAGCGTTCATACTCTATGACCTCCTTCGTTCTTGGAGTAGTATATCAGTTTGGAAATTATTTTCAATAGCTTGTCTTTGCTTTGAAAGTTCTTTCAGATTTTTCCAACTCTGTCTGCCATTTTACATATTTTTCACGTATCGTTTTTGTGAAATTTGCACAATCCAACGTTATTTCTTTCGAACTTTGAAAGTATTTCCAACTCTCATTTTTTCTATTGAAAATGTCGTTCAAATTGCTATACTAGAAGTAACAGATCTTTGAAAGAAAGGAATTTACTAACTATGGTTATTTACAAAGTAAAAAATTACGAAGAGATGAGCCGCAAAGCAGCTAGCTTAATTGCCGCTCAGGTAATTGCAAAACCAGACTCTATCCTTGGTCTTGCAACTGGTTCTTCACCAGTCGGAACATATCAGAACTTAATCAAAGCTTATGAAAATGGAGATCTTGACTTTTCTAATGTAAAGTCTATTAACTTAGATGAATATAAGGGACTTTCTCCTGAAAATGATCAGAGCTACCGTTACTTCATGAACACAAACCTTTTCGATCACATCAACATCGACAAAGCTAACACACATGTGCCAAATGGTTTAGAACCAGATGCTGATAAGGCATGTGCAGAATATAATGAGATTATCGCTCAGTCTGGTGGCATTGACCTTCAGCTTTTAGGTCTTGGACCAAACGGACATATCGGATTTAATGAACCAGACAGCGTATTCATCGCTGGAACACACTGTGTAGACTTAACAGAAAGTACAATCGAAGCTAACAAGCGTTTCTTCGAATCTGCAGACGATGTTCCACGTCAGGCATATACTATGGGAATTCAGAATATTATGTCTGCAAAGAAAATTGTTGTTGTAGTTAGTGGTGCTAACAAAGCAGAATCTTTAGCAAAAGCTATCAATGGACCAATTGACCCACAGGTTCCTGCTTCTATTCTCCAGTTACACAACGACGTTGTGATTGTTGCTGATGAAGCTGCATTATCTATGATGTAATGTATTACTATTAGAATCAAAAAAAGATTCCTTCAAATTGTTACTTTGACAATTCGAAGGAATCTTTTTTATTACACTTTTATTTCCATTCTAATCCTACACCTGCTGCAACAGCTTTTTTATAAATCTCTGCTGCTGTCACAAGATCTAATGCTCCGATTCCTACATTTTTAAAGACGATAATTTCATCTTCGCTTTCGCGTCCTGGAATCTTTCCAAGAAGATATTCTCCAATATCTCCTGTAAAATCTTCTTCTTTGATTGTTCCTGCTTCCAAAGGTTTTAAAATATCTCCTGCTTCTGAAAGAACCGCATCTTTGGAGTCAAAATAAATCTTGGACGCATAGTTCAGTAATTTTGGATCCATTTCCTGCATTACTGGTGTATAAGAACCTACACAGCTTACTACTGCACCTTTTTTGATCTTATCTGCATCAAATACTGGAGATTCTGCTACGGTAACTGTTGTTACAAGATCTGCATCTTCAATTGCTTCATCTGATGTTTCCATTGCAAGAATCTTTGCCCCATAGTGTGCAAACTTTTCATTCATTTGCGCCACAAAGGCTTTGGTCTTTTCAAAGTTGCGGGCAGACACACGAACTTCTGTAAGATTTCTCGCTGCAAGCATTGCCTCTAATTGGCATTCTGCCTGACTTCCGGTTCCAATAAGAGCACCAATCTTTGCATCCTCTTTCCCCCAAAGATCAAAAGCCGCGCCAGATGCTGCACCTGTTCTCAACGCTGTGATATAAGTTCCATCCATGACAGAAATTACTTCTCCGGTTGTTCCATCAATCAAAATAACCTGTCCAACCGTTGTCGGAATGCCTTTCTTTGCGTTTCCCGGAAATACGTCTACAACTTTCACTGCTGCCGCCTTCATATCCTCAATATATGCTGGCATAAAGAGAAATGCTCCCTCTTCTGCTGGCGCTGGAATATTCGTTCTAAGCGGAACAACAGCCTTTCCTTCTGCAAAATATTGATAGCATGCTTTATCTGCTTCAATGGCATCTTTCATTGAAAATACCTGCTGAATCTCTTCCTTCTTTAATAATAACATCGCCTGTCTCCTTTTCCGTTTCCCTTATCCAAGGTAAACTACTTTTTCTTCTGGTTCTTCTGTCGGTTCCATATCAATCAGGTAAAGAACAGGCTGTAAATCTCCCATATCTCTCAGGGATTCAAATTCAAATCTCGCACGGACTTTCATCCACTGTTTTTTCTGAATCTCAATCTTCTTTTCCGTCTTGCATGGATAACCATAGTAGCGAAGATCATCTGCACAGCAAGTCATAATCTCGCGCACTGGCACAAACATGTCTTCTGGCATCTTCTTTGGTCGGAATAACTGTGCTTTGAATTCAATTTCTTTATGCACATACAAATCTGGGTGATCATATGCGTCTACATACCAGATTCCGAAATCCGCATCTTCTACAATGATTTTATCCCCTTTTACATCATATGGCAAGTCTTCTGCTGTTGGCTGAATAATCTTTCCTTCTGTATCTTCGAAAATTAACTGTGCCATTGGATTCTGAACTTTCAACGCTCTACGGAATCCTGAACGATCCACACCTTCTGGGCAGCGATTCACTACGATCAATTCTGATTCTGTCAACTGCTCCATCAGAAGATTTCTCATATTCAGTAAATACATATCTAATGTCAGACCGTTTACTGTAGAATATACTCCCTGCAATTCCCAATTTCTTGGATATCGAATGGACAGCAAATCTTGCAATTTCCACATACCATTATATTCAATTATAACCTGTGATGGTTCATACATTCTTTCGCAGTTTTTGAAAAATCCTGCATTTAGCTGTGAGAAATCTTCTACCTGAAGGAGAATCATATCATTCTTTTCCAAATATTCTTTGGAATATTCTTCTTCTCCCTCTTCACAGCAAATCAAAAGTGTTACGCCTGGCTCAATCCACTCCTGTTCCATTAAAGTTTCTTTCACCAGCGTTGTCTTTCCACTATCTAAAAATCCAGTCACTACAAATACTGGGATTGTCATGTCTACACCTCCGTATTTTTATGCTTTTGTCATTACATATGATGCCTACGGATTGTTCCGTACTTTGCACGTCCACAATCTGACATCTTAAATGTGAAATAATTTCATCAATTCTTCTTCATTAAGATTTGTTCCAATTACACATACGCGACCTGTATAGTCTGCCTGTCCATCACGCACTTCATATTCTTCTGGAACTAAGTCAAACTGTTTCCAGTTTCCGTCAGCCATCGCAATGATTCCTTTTGCACGAAGTACTGTTCCATATCCTTCTGTTTCAGAAAGTGCTTTTACAAGGAAATCTAATTCTTCCTCTGTGTACTTATGTGCAGTCTCCTTGCCCCAGCTTGTAAATACTTCATCTGCATGATGATGGTCGTGGTCATGATGATGACCGCAGCAGCATTCTCCATCATGGTGATGATGGTCGTGATGATGCTCATGTTCTTCGTGGTCATGGTGACCGCAGCAGCATTCTCCATCGTGATGATGCTCATGTTCTTCGTGATTATGGTGACCGCAGCAACATTCTCCATCGTGGTCATGGTGTTCGTGATGATGCTCATGCTCTTCGTGGTCATGGTGATGGCCGCAACAGCATTCTCCATCATGGTGATGGTGATCGTGGTGATGATGTTCATGATGTAACTCTTCCATCAAGGATTTGCTTTCATCCTCCTGCTCCAACGCACGAAGAATTGGTTCTTTTCCAAGCTCCTCCCATGGAGTTGTGATCATCGCAGCATCTGCATTTTCTTCACGAAGCATGTGTACACATTCTTCAATCTTTTCATCTGTCATCATTTGTGTACGGCTTACAACGATTGTAGTTGCGTGCTGTACCTGATCTTTATAGAATTCTCCAAAGTTCTTTAAATACAGTTTTGTTTTCTTTCCATCTACAACTGCAATTTTTCCACAAATCTGAATCTCTGCATCCACGTCTTCAATAGCCTTCACAATATCAGATAATTTTCCAACTCCGGATGGTTCAATGATTACGCGATCTGGTGCATATTCATCTAAAACCTTCTGAAGTGCTTTACTAAAATCTCCAACCAATGTACAGCAAATGCAACCGGAGTTCATTTCTGTCACTTCAACGCCTGCATCCTTTAAAAAGCCTCCATCAATACCGATTTCACCAAATTCGTTTTCAATAAGAACTAATTTCTCACCTGCGTAAACCTCGTTAATCAGTTTTTTAATAAATGTTGTTTTTCCAGCTCCAAGGAAACCAGAAATAATATCTACTTTTGTCATGTTACACACTCCTTTTTATTTATATCTTTTAGTTAGATTTCACTAATTCACAATATATAGATTGTAAACCAGACATAGGAAAATTTCAAGGTGG
>CAZPZR010000054.1:0-11888 GCA_964591105.1 uncultured Lachnospiraceae bacterium
GTAGAGCACTCGGCTGTTAACCGAGTTGTCGTTGGTTCAAGTCCAACAGGGGGAGCTTAGAAAACTTGCAGACTTTTGTTTGCAAGTTTTTTCATGCTATATAAATTTATGAAGAAAGAATTGGTGTATGTCATGGGGAAAAAGCTTTTAAAAGAGTATGGGATTATTACAGTAGGATCTTTATTAGTAGCAATTGCGATTACTTTTTTTATGGTACCGGGAAAACTGGTCATGGGAAGTGTTGCTGGTCTGAGTCTTGTATTGATTAATTTCATTCCGGTGAAGATTTCTGTAATGAATTTGATGCTGAATATATTTTTCCTGATTATTGGATTTATATTTGTAGGGAGAGAATTTGGTGCAAAAACTGTTTATACAGCAATTATGTGCCCTGTATTTACTTATTTTCTGGAAGTTTTATTTCCAAATATGCAGTCATTGACCAATGATACATGGATGGATATGCTCTGCTGTATTCTTATCGTAAGTGTAGGGCAGACATTAATGTTTAAGGTGAATGCATCTTCTGGCGGATTAGATATTCTTGCTAAGATTACGAATAAGTATTTCCACTTAGATCTTGGAAAAGGATGTGCGATTTTTGGAATTCTTACCGTATTGAGTTCTATGCTTGTTTATGATGCAAGAACATTAATTTATGGAATTATCGGTACATATTTGAATGGTCTTATCATTGATGAATTTATCGAAGGATTCTCAAGAAAGAAAAGAGTATGTATTCTCTCAGATAAACACGAAGAGATTGAGAAATTTATATTAGAAGATATTAACCGAGGATTGACGGTATACCGTGCAGTTGGTGGATATAAAAAGTGTGAACGAACAGAACTTGTTACAATTCTTGCGAATAATGAATATGGACAGTTGATCAAATATATTCGAGAAATCGATCCGGATGCATTCGTAACAGTTACATCTGTAAGCGAAATTGTTGGTGTTTGGAACCGTAATGGAGAGGCAAGATATTTATAAATGATTCTAGGAGGGAATGTCAATGACAACGAATATTCAGAAATACATGGCATTTCTTACAACAGTTGAATACGGAAGTTTTACAAAAGCTGCAGAAATTTTACACTATTCACAGTCTGGCATTAGTCGTATGATTCAGGATTTGGAAAATGAGTGGAATGTTACATTGCTGGAACGTGGGAAAAGTGGGATTCGTCTAACATCTGATGGAATTCGTTTGCTGCCATTTGTAAAAAATATATGTCGTGATCACCAGGAATTGCAGACGGAGATTGACGATTTGAATGGATTACAATCAGGGATGCTTAGAATTGGCACATTTGGAAGCGTATGTGCACACTGGCTTCCGAATATTCTGAAAGAATTCCATAAGGATTATCCGAACATTGAATTTGAATTATTACTAGGAGATTACGACGAAGTAGAAAAGTGGATTTTGGAAGGCCGCGTAGACTGCGGCTTTGTTTCGCGTTCTATGAACACGAGACTAGAATCATTTCCAGTAGAACAGGACGAATGGATTGTGATTGTTTCTCCGGAGCATCCATTGGCAAAAGACGAAACGTTGCCAATGAAAGTAGTGGAAGAATATCCTTTTATTCTCATGGCGAAGGATAACAACAATGATTTGATTGAAATTCTTCAGGAAAATGATGTGTCTCCCAACAATTTTGTTACAACATGGGACGAGTATGCTACAGCAGCATTGGTCGAGGCGAATCTTGGAATTAGTATCTTACCACGTCTGACTATGCAGAGAGTTTCCTATGAAGTACTGATTAAAAGTTTAGAAGTTCCAATCTATCGAGAGATTCGTTTTGCAGTGCGCGAATGGAAAACCGCCTCACAAGCTGTGAAGCGGTTCAAAGATTATATTCAATTTCGTAATTCTTAAGATTCCTTTTCAGGTTTTGTAAGTAGGAAGATGGTAGAAAGAATTAAGGCAAATCCAAGCAGGTCTATCAACATAAAGTCTGTTTTTAACCAAACAGCAGAAAGTAATGCTGCGGCGATTGGTTCACTGGCAGCAAAAAGACTTGCTTTTGCAACTCCGATGCGTCGGATAGCATTTCCATAAAAAATATATGCAAATACGCAACCGGCCAATACGATGATTGCCATTGCAACAATTACGAGTAAATCAATTTCTACTTGGCAAGTCCAAGGTTTGAAGAGTGCAAACTGGACAATTCCGCCAAAGATAAATCCCCAGCTTAATACAACCATAGAAGAATAGCGATTATAAAGCCCTTCTGGAAGTACAGTACTCATAAACATGAAGAATGCTGCACCGATTCCCCAAATTAAAGCATCTGGTGTGATAACAAGAGTATCTAATTGTCCATGCGTTGAGATAACGAAAATACCAGCTAAGGCCAACACGATAGCAATGACCTCGTTGCGTTCCGGTTTTTTGCGATAGCGCAGACATACATAAATCATAGTGATTACAGGACATAAGTATTGTAAAACCGTTGCAGTTCCGGCATTTGAGCGCTGAACAGCGCCGAAAAAGCAGAGTTGGAACATCATAGTTCCAAGAACACCGGTTAAGATTGCCTGAAAGAGATCGCGTCGATTGGTCAATAATCGAATCATTTCTTCTTTATTTTTCAAAAACATATAAATTAAAAGAATCATTCCACCGGAAAACAGGCGAATTGGAACGAGCCAGTTACTGGTTACATTTCTTGTTTCAAATAAAAATTGTCCCCAGACTCCGGACACACCCCAACAGATTCCAGTCATTACACCGCAGAATGTCCCAAATAGTTTCTTTTTTCTGTCTTTTGTTAAATAGTTTCCCATTACCCTTACAAATTCCTTTCCAACTTAGTTACCAATGTTATTTTTACATAAATCAAAGAATAATAAAAGTGAATATTTATCATATTATCCATGACAATTTCAGATAGTTAGAGAAATTTGAAAACTATAGTGTAATGTGGTACACTGAAAAAGCGTGTAAAATATGATGGGAGGAAGAAATAAATGAAGTACTTAAGACAATTTGCAATCATATTAGGTGTAACATGTATTGGTGAGCTGATGAGATATTTTATCCCGTTGCCAGTTCCAGCCAGCATTTATGGATTAGTAGTGATGCTGATTTTTCTGATGACGGGCGTGATTAAATTAGAACAAGTAAAAGAGACCGGTGAATTTTTGATAGAGATTATGTCACTGATGTTTATTCCAGCAGGTGTAGGCCTTTTGGAATCCTGGGATCAGTTGCAGGGAATGCTGATTCCAGTGTTTGTAATTAGCATTGTAACGACATTTGTTGTTATGATTGTTGCTGGAAAAGTGACAGATTTCTTTATTGATCTGAAGAAGAAAGGAGAGCAATAACATGAATGACGTAATTTTAAGCTCAGCAACAATAGGTGTTGTGGTGAGCGTTCTTGCATACGAAGTTGGCTTGATACTGAGAAAGAAGACGAATCTGGCTATTTTTAATCCGATTATTGTGGCGATTGCTCTTATAATTACATTTTTAGTCGTTTCTGGCGTTGATTATGAAAGCTATAATGCCAGTGCGAAATATTTATCATATTTATTGACTCCGGCGACGGTTAGTTTAGCGATTCCGCTGTATCAGCAATTGGAATTGTTGAAAAAGAACATGGTTGCAATTTTTGCGGGTATTCTTGCAGGCGTTCTTGCAAGTCTTGGAACGATTTGTGTCATGGCGTTCTGGTTTGGACTTTCCCATGAGGAATATGTTACATTACTTCCAAAATCTATTACAACAGCAATTGGAATTGGAGTTTCTGAAGAACTGGGTGGTTACGTAACCATTACGATTGCTTCTATTATAATAACTGGAACTTTGGGAAATATGGTTGCAGAATCTGTGTGTAAAATTTTTAGAATTAAGTATGCGATTTCCAGAGGGCTTGCTATTGGAAGTGCGTCCCATGCAGTTGGAACGGCAAAAGCTATGGAAATGGGTGAAGTCGAAGGTGCAATGAGTAGTCTTGCAATTGTAGTTGCGGGGCTTTGTACGGTGGTTGGAGCGAATATATTTGCGAACTTTTTATAAGATGGATAAGATTAAAAAAGGCATCCCCCAAGTTTTTGAAGGGGTAAATATTTACCTGGATTTTTTAAACTTTTGGTTTCGCCGGAGATGCCTTTTCTATATTATATATGATAATACAAAAAAGCAAAAGCATATTTAAAAATTTAATAGTTACAATTAAGCAAAGATAGGCATATCTTAACATGAGAGATTTTTTTCGAGGTGTTAGGATATGCCTTTTTCATTGATGTTAGATGCGGGACACGGTGGTTCGGATCCAGGTGCTGTCTATGAGGGACGACAGGAGAAGGATGATACCTTAAAGCTAACTCTTGCGATTGGCGAAATTTTGCAGAATAATGGAATTGATGTGGAGTATACGAGGACAACAGATATCTACGAAACACCTTACCAGAAAGCATTAGAGGCAAATGAAGCGGGAGTAGATTTTTTCATTTCTATCCATAGAAATTCGTTTCCAACAGACAATGTGGTGTCTGGGGTGGAGAGCCTTGTCTACGATTTGTCAGGGATTAAGTATGAAATGGCGCAGGAAATCAATGAACAATTAGAAACGATAGGTTTTGTCAATCTTGGGGTTCAGGCAAGACCAAATCTGGTTGTGCTAAAGCGAACGAGTATGCCAGCGGTTTTAGTGGAAGTCGGATTTATAAATTCAAATACAGATAATCAGATTTTTGATGCAAATTTTGATGCGATTGCACAGGCGATTGCGGATGGAATTCTGGATACGCTGGAAGAATATCATTTGATCGGTGAAAAAAATTATCGCGTACAGGTTGGATTGTTTCGTAATTCTATGTATGCAGAACGATTAAAAAATGAATTGCTAGAACAAGGATTTGCAGCATATACAGATCAGTCCGGATCATATATTCGCGTACAAGTGGGACCATTTGAAAATTTTGATGATGCAATTGAGGCGGAATGGAGACTGCGACGAGCAGGATATGACACCCTGATTATACAGTAAAGAGATTAAACGTAGAAATTTGTACGTATCTATGCTAAGATATTCTCAGAAATCGGAGGGAATATCATATGGCAGACAGAGTAGAATTTAAAGAAAAATTAGAAGATATACTGACTAAGGCGATTGGTCAGGGGAGAAAAATAACCGTAGATGAAGTGAAAGAATTTTTCAAAGAAGATCAGCTTTCGAAAGAACAAATTGGTCTTGTATGCGGATACTTACTCTCTCAGAAAATCGCAGTGTCAGGATACGTGCAGCCACAGGAACTTCAGGCAAATGCACAGGAAGAGGCGACAGTAGAACTGAGTGCAGAAGAAAAAGCATATATAGAAGAATATATGCAAGAGTTCGCTCAGATGAAACCAACAACTGAGAAGGAAAAGAAACTGGCGATGTATCTTCCAAAAGTTGTAGAAGAAGCGAAGAAACTTCATAATCCAGACTTCTTTATTGGAGATATGATTCAGGAAGGAAATATTAGTTTATTGGTAGCTCTGGAAACATTAGAAGACGAAGTTCAGATTTTAGAAGAGGTTCGCGCTGGAATGTTGGCAGCAGTGGAAGAACAGACGGAGACAAAGCGCAGAGACAAGAAGATGGTAGAAAAGGTAAGCGAATTGGATCGTGTGCTGGAAGAAATGAGCGAAGAACTTGGACGAAAAGTTGCAGTGGACGAATTGGCAATGCAGCTTGGAATTTCCGAAGAGCAAGTCGCAGATATATTGAAACTTGCAGGTGAAGAAACAGAAGACGAAGAATAGGTAAAAAGAAGCAGTCGTGCGACTGCTTCTTTTGTTTATTTGAGTTATTAAATTATTCCTCGGATGTCTCAGTATTTTCCACAGGAAGATACATGTGAACGGTCTCGATACGGTTCTTATCTAAGGTTTCAACGACCAGACGAATTCCTTTTTCGGTTGTGATGGAATCTCCTAATTCTGGAAGTCGATCCAGATGTTCAATGATGAATCCACCGAGGGAATCGTAATCCTCGGATGAAAAATCGAGATCCAGACGGTCATTCAAGTCATCGAGGTTCGTAGAACCTTCTACAAGGTACTCGTATTCTCCAAGTTTCTTTACAAAGTCCTCTTCATTTTCATCGTACTCATCGTGGATTTCTCCAACAATTTCTTCCAAAATGTCTTCCAGAGTGATGAGGCCGGCTGTTTCGCCATATTCATCGAGAACGATTGCGATATTGAAGGATGCCTCACGCATCTCGACAAGTAACTCAGAGATATTTTTATATTCATAGGTAAAATATGCTTCTCTTAAGATGTCTCTCATATGAAATTCTTTCTTACTGTCAAACAGAAGAAGGTCTTTCATATTGATTGTACCAATCACGTTGTCTGTAGTTTCCTCAAAAACAGGAAGTCTTGTAAACTTGTCCTCGCGGAAAATCTCAATCAGTTCTTCGTAGGTACTGTTCACATCAGCAAATGTAACATGAACACGTGGAACCATAACATCCTTAGCTTTTGCGTCGCCAAGGTCGAACACATTGTAGATCATTTCTTTCTCATCAGATTCGATTACACCATCTTCGTGGCTAACATCTACGATTGTACGAAGTTCGTTCTCGGTCATTGTCTTATTCTTCGCATTCGGATCCACGCGAAGGATAAACAGAATAATCATAGATAATCCATTGATCACGAAAATAAATGGTGTCATGATCTTCATGAAGAAATTAATGATTGGTGCGTAAAACATCGCCATCTTTTCAGCGTGAATCGTAGCCACTGTCTTAGGTGTGATTTCTCCAAATAAAAGAATTAATACAGTGATGATTCCTGTTGCGACAGCGACCATAGAACCTCCAAAATTGTAGGCAATCGTTGTTGCAATAGAAGATGCTGATAAGTTCACAATATTGTTACCAATTAAAATTGCACTTAACATTTTTCCAGAATCGTCGGTTACCTTGAGAACGGTCTTGGCATGCTTATTGCCTTCTTCCGCAAGGGAACGCATCCGGATTTGGTTTACGGTTGTTAAAGATGTCTCTGCAGATGAGAAAAATGCAGAAAGTCCTAACAAAATAATAAGAATTATTAGCTGTGTGACGTCACTCGAGTCCACTTAAAAATCAACTCCTTTTTATAATAATATATGGAATAATATACAGCATTTGAATAGAATTTGCAAGAGCACGTTGAATTTGTGGATTGTTTAGGTTATTATAAGGAGATAGTTGAAGAAAAATGTTTATACAACAGGAGAATGAAATGAATCAGAAGTTATATGATGAATTAAAAAATATTATTTCAGAAGATAAGATTAAAGTAGATGAGCCAATGCGTAGCCATACAACCTTCCGAGTTGGAGGACCGGCTGCATTTTTTGTGACACCTCAGACAAATGAGGAAGTTAAAGCAGTAGTAGCGTGCTGTAAAGCACAGAATGTTCCATATTATATTGTAGGAAATGGAAGCAATCTCTTAGTATCTGACCATGGATACCAGGGAGTAATCATTCAGATTTTCAAAGGAATGAATGAAATTACGATAGAAGGAAATGTAATCAAAGCACAGGCAGGAGCTCTGCTTTCAGCAGTGGCTAATCGTGCGTTAGATGCAGAACTTACAGGATTTGAGTTTGCAGCAGGAATTCCAGGTACTCTTGGCGGCGCGTGCGTGATGAATGCAGGTGCATATGGTGGGGAAATGAAGGATGTGCTGGAAACTGTAACAGTTCTGACAGAGGACGGAGAAATCCTTACATTGAAAAAAGAAGAATTAGAATTAGGTTATAGAACTAGTATTATTGCGAAGAAAAATTATGTAGTTCTTGAAGCTGTAATCTGCCTGGAAAAAGGCGAGAAAGCTGCAATCAAGGGATATATGGACGAACTTCGCGAAAAGAGAATCACAAAACAGCCATTAGAATATCCAAGTGCCGGAAGTACATTTAAGCGTCCAGAAGGATATTTTGCAGGGAAATTAATTCAGGATGCCAACTTACGCGGCTTTCAGGTAGGTGGAGCTCAGGTTTCTGAAAAACATTGTGGATTTGTCATCAATAAAGACAATGCTACGGCAGCAGATGTAGTAGAACTTATGAGACAAGTTTCTGAAAAAGTAGAAGCTGAGTTTGGTGTGAAATTAGAACCAGAAGTGAAAAGATTAGGAGAATTCTAGGATGCGTTTTGTAATTGTTACTGGAATGTCAGGAGCGGGAAAAAGTACAGCTTTGAAAATGTTGGAAGATATGGGATATTTTTGCGTGGATAATCTTCCAATCCCATTAATTCCAAAGCTGGAAGAGTTGCTTGTGGCAGCAGGAGAAAGTAGTGAAATGAATAAAGTAGCATTAGGGGTGGATATTCGAAGCGGGAAAAATTTCCGTGAACTGGAAAAAGTACTGAATGGTATGGAAAACTCTAATGTCAAATGTGAAATTTTGTATCTGGAATCCAGTGATAATGTATTGATCAAACGATACAAAGAAACGAGAAGATTTCATCCATTAGCCGGAAGCGGCAGCAGGGTGGATCAGGGAATTATTAAAGAGCGTGAGCTTTTAAAATTTTTCAGAGAAAAAGCAGACTATCTCATTGATACAAGTCATATGCTTACGAGAGAACTGAAAAAAGAATTGAATCGCATTTTTGTGGAAAATAAAGAATATAAAAATTTATATATCACGGTACTGTCTTTTGGGTTTAAATATGGCATTCCAAGCGATGCAGATCTGGTCTTCGACGTAAGATTTTTACCAAACCCATATTATATAGAAGAATTACGTCCAAAAAGTGGAAATGACAAGGAAGTCAGAGACTATGTCATGGAAAACGAAAAGGCGCAGGAATTCCTGAGCAAATTAAAGGACATGGTAGAATTCTTGATTCCGAACTATATTGCGGAGGGAAAGACGCAGTTGGTAATCGGAATTGGGTGTACAGGTGGAAAACACCGTTCCGTTACTTTGGCAAATGAGCTGTATGCGTCACTTGAACAGTCTGACAGTTATGGAGTACGTTTTGAACATCGTGATATTGAAAAAGATGCGATTACAAAGGCGCGATAGGAGTTAATAGCATGTCATTTTCAAGTGAAGTGAAAGAAGAATTAGTCACGCATTGTGCGAAAGCAAGACATTGCAATCTGGCAGAATTGTCGGCATTTCTGCATATGTGCGGAGAATTTTCCTGTGATGACAAGGGAAGATTTCGATTAAAGTTTAATACAGAAAATGATTCTGTTGCGAGAAAATGCTTTACATTAATGAAAAAAACATTTAATATAAAGACTGATGTCGGGATACGAAGAAATGCTTCGGGTAGTTTCAGCTACTTTCTCTATTATCGAGGGGAAGAATTGCAGGCTGTTGCCCATGCAATCGTGCAGTCCATCTGCTGTAAACGTGCATATATTCGAGGTGCGTATATTGCAGCAGGGTCTATGAGCGACCCGAGTAAATCCTATCATTTTGAGATTGTATGCACTTCGAAAGACCGTGCAGAATACTTGAGAGATATGATTGCAAGCTTTGATCTGGATGCGAAAATTGTGAAGCGTAAAAAAGCGTATGTCGTATATTTAAAAGAAGGTGCGCAGATTGTAGATATTTTAAATATCATGGAAGCGCACGAGTCACTGATGGAGTTAGAGAATGTGCGTATTTTGAAAGAGATGCGTAATTCTGTAAACCGAAAGGTGAATTGTGAGACTGCTAATATTAATAAAACCGTATCAGCCTCTAAAAGGCAGGTGGAAGATATTTTATATATTCGTGACACTATCGGTTTTGAGAAATTACCAGATGGATTGAAAGACGTTGCCCTTACACGTCTTGAACATCCAGAAGCAGCATTAAAAGAGTTAGGCAGTCTGCTTACGACACCAGTTGGCAAATCTGGAGTGAATCACAGATTGAGAAAATTGAGTGAAATGGCAGAAAAGTTAAGGGAAAGCAAGGAGGAGCAAAGATTATGATTAAGAGACCTGTTACGGTTCAAGCAAGTATGGACATGGAGACTCATCCAATTGCACATCTTGTGCAAGAAGCCAGTCAGTATGCCAGTCATGTGTACATTGAGATGGGAACGAAGAAAATCAATGCGAAAAGTATTATGGGAATGATGAGCCTTGATTTATCAGTAGGAACCAGTCTTACAGTTGTTGCAGAAGGCGCGGATGAAGAAAATGCAGTAAATGGTGTAGAAGCATTTTTAGTGTCTGGAAAGATGGAGTTAGAGAATGTGCGTATTTTGAAAGAGATGCGTAATTCTGTAAACCGAAAGGTGAATTGTGAGACTGCTAATATTAATAAAACCGTATCAGCCTCTAAAAGGCAGGTGGAAGATATTTTATATATTCGTGACACTATCGGTTTTGAGAAATTACCAGATGGATTGAAAGACGTTGCCCTTACACGTCTTGAACATCCAGAAGCAGCATTAAAAGAGTTAGGCAGTCTGCTTACGACACCAGTTGGCAAATCTGGAGTGAATCACAGATTGAGAAAATTGAGTGAAATGGCAGAAAAGTTAAGGGAAAGCAAGGAGGAGCAAAGATTATGATTAAGAGACCTGTTACGGTTCAAGCAAGTATGGACATGGAGACTCATCCAATTGCACATCTTGTGCAAGAAGCCAGTCAGTATGCCAGTCATGTGTACATTGAGATGGGAACGAAGAAAATCAATGCGAAAAGTATTATGGGAATGATGAGCCTTGATTTATCAGTAGGAACCAGTCTTACAGTTGTTGCAGAAGGCGCGGATGAAGAAAATGCAGTAAATGGTGTAGAAGCATTTTTAGTGTCTGGAAAGTAACAGATACATAGAGAATTACAAAGGGGCATGGTATATGAAGAAACTTTTGTTTGTTTATAACCCATACGCGGGAAAAGAAGCGTTGAAACCAAAACTTTCGGATGCAATTGATATATTTGTAAAAGCAGGATATGAAGTTACCGTTCATCCAACACAGGCACGACTAGATGCTTATGAGAAAGTCGTTTCCTATGAGGAAGGTGCATATGACAGGATTGTTTGCAGTGGTGGAGATGGAACGATTGATGAAGTCGTGACTGGTATGATGCGAAGAACAGATAGAGCACCGATTGGATATATTCCGACTGGAACGGTAAATGACTTCGCGAGCAGCCTTTATATTCCAAAGGACATCTTGGAAGCAGCTGAAAATGCGGTGAATGGGACAGCATTTTCTTGTGACGTTGGAAAATTTAATCAAGGAATATTTGTATATATTGCAGCATTTGGATTATTTACAGATGTGTCCTATGAGACAAAGCAAGAACTTAAGAATGTCTTCGGACATTTGGCATATTTGATGGAAGGAGCAAAGCGTTTGCTGAACGTGCCTTCTTATCAGATGAAGATTACACACGATGAAGGAACCTTGGAAGGTGAATTCTTCTATGGAATGGTGACAAATTCTCGTTCTGTGGGTGGAATTCGAAGTATGCTTGGAAAGGATGTTGTCTTTGACGATGGCCTTTTTGAAGTAACATTGATTCGAAAACCTAAGTCCGTTCTGCAATTGCAGGAGATTATTGCATCTCTGCTGATTGAGCAGATTAACACAGAGTATGTGTGTACATTTAGAACGAAGAAGATTAAGTTCGAGTCTGAGACAGAGGTTGCATGGACACTGGATGGAGAGTATGGCGGTGATCATACGGAAGTCGAGATTGAAAATGCACAGAAAGCGTTGCAGATTGTGGTTCCAACAGAAAAAGTTGCGGAATTGATGGAATATCCAGAACAATTGAATGAAGATGAAATGTAGAAAAATACTTGCCTATTTATGTCAGATTTGATATAATGGGCAAGTACGAAATACATAAGGCTCCTTGGTCAAGCGGTCAAGACGCTAGCCTCTCACGCTGGAATCAGGGGTTC
>CAZPZR010000055.1:0-11704 GCA_964591105.1 uncultured Lachnospiraceae bacterium
TGATTCCAAAAGAAATTCAGAACTTTGAGAAGTTCCAGACAGATTTTGGAAAAGTGATGAAGTACATAGCGGTATCAGATGAGAAAGAAGAGTATCGAGCAGTAGCCAATGAAGAACCTTATAAAGAGGTTAAAGCAGAGACAGCCAGACTTTTGAATGAATGTGTTGGTTTGAATCTGCAGATTGAAGAGGAGGAAGAGAACGTGAAAGTATGTAAAGCAGTGCAGGATATTAAAGAAGAAGGGCGAGAGGAAGGAGAGATGTGCTTCTCTAGACTAGTATTAAAGTTGGAAGAAAATCATCGAGAAGCAGAGATTGTAAAAGCTGCGAAGGATAAAGAATATCGGGAACAGTTATATAGGGAATATCAATTACTGTAAGTAAAAACTTGGGCATTAAAAATTGCAAGAAATGTATTTATGAGCTATGCGAGAAAAAAACGTCCTATTCTTTTGGAAGAACAAGAACTGTCTCAACGGAAAGAAACCACCGTGGGTGCGCCGGAGGAACTTATACTTCAAAGAGAGAAAGGAACAAAGATTCAACAATTGCTCGTGGAACTTATTGGATGTTTGGCTGCTGTAGCGACCTTCAAATTATATGAATGGAACACGGATAAAATTGTTTCGGCCATAGAAGAAAAGCAGGGAGTACTATCTTCCGTTGGATATTGGGGGGCGAATTATTTGAAGTGGATAATAAAGAAGAAATAATTGAAAAAAGTGAAAAACTTCAACCTGTTTCTGAAGAAAAGCAGAAAAAGTTGAAGGAAGAGTACTATGCGGATGGAAATTATCTGATTGATTCTATTACAATCAGGATTACATATCCAGAAAAGTATGGACACAACTTTGTTCTTACGGTCTCTGTGCATGGAGAAAACGTATATGTATGGAAAGGATACGGGAATGATCAAAAGGAAATAGTAACCTTTTATGAAAATAATGGAATTGCAGAGTTGATGAATGAATTATAAAAAACAGCGGTTGGTTGCCGCTGTTTTTTACGATATCTATTTGCGCTCGCGCTCTTCTTTCATACGACGGAAATAAGAACTCATTTCGTCGGCCATTCCTGAAAGTCGGTTCAATAACTTGGAAAAATCCTTTAAGTCCTCATCATCTTTGTAGTAAGGGTAGACGATGTCATGATCGATTTCGCTCCAACCTTCTTCAAAAAGTGTACGTCCCTGAATTTCAACATAATATCCTTTGTATTTGATAATGTAGTGAAGGGAACGATAAATTCCATCAATCTTAACATCGAGTTCTTTTTCATCATAAATTTTAGTATCCCCGGAACGTTTGTAAACTTTTGGACGTTCGGCGATGTAATAATGACTAGGATCCTCATCAAAATCAGCAATTCGGTCAACAACATACTGAGCAGGATCATTTTCAAAAGTAGATGTAATGTATCGGTGAAAATGAATCCAATCTTCACGATATAAATAGAAGACACGGATACCGATTAAGTCAGTCATATATTTGTAAAAATTTGTGTGATCGATATCTGAAAAACGCTCAGGATTTTCTTTTTTCTTACGAATAATCTTCTCGAGCAGATGCCCGGTCTGTTTTGTACGATAACGGTAAGAGTGAATTCCTGCTTTTTCAATATCGTAGAGATAATCATTGATGAAATTCTTACCCAAATTTCGCAAAGTGACTTCGAGTTCCTGGTAGGCATTGGCAATCAACTCTAATTCAGCCCAGCTGATATTGGCAGCATAAAGATCTTCTTCTGTCATATTATAGGTTGAAAAAAATGTTTGTTTGTCTATCATGTATTCCTCAATTTCCAGCTGATAAGTTAACTAGTTTCTAAAATATATTTCCAAATAAGTATAACATGAACAAGAGAAAAAATATATTAATTGTTTGTAAAGAATTAAGAGCGTTTTTTGAAAAATTGACAGAAAATTGAGAATTAAATACACGAATGACAAAAAAAGTGCTATAATAATGTAAATTAGTTGTTCGATGAAAGGAAGTGGACTGTATGAATAGAATTATTACAATCGGACGTCAGTTTGGAAGTGGAGGCCGTGAACTTGGCCGAAGACTCTCAGAAGAGTTGGGAGTTGCCTATTATGATCAGGAGATTATTAAAGAAATTGCGAAAAGAACGTCTATGTCTGAACAGTATATCCAGCAGATTATAGAACACAAGCCAATTATTTCATTTCCGATTCACACAGGCAGTTCGTTCTATCCTGTTGCAAATCCAATGTTAGAGCAAGAGTGTAATGTGTTTGCTGAACAGAGGAATATTATTCGCGAGATGGCAGAAAGATCAGATTGTGTTATTGTAGGTCGTTGTGCGGATTATATATTAAAGGATATGGATCCATTCCGAATCTTTGTATATGCAGATATGGAAAGCAGAATTGACAGATGTAGAAGAAAAGCACCTGAAGATGAAAATCTGACAGAAAAAGAATTGAAGAAAAAGATTTTATCTGTGGACAAAAATCGTGCGAGATACTACGAATACTATACAGATCAGAAGTGGGGAGATATCATGAATTATGACTTGTGTATCAACACTTCAACAGCAGAAATTAAACGAATTGTACCAATCGTTGCAAAGATGTTTTAAGTATGGAGGAACGGTAAGATGTTAGTGTCACTGAAGGAACTGATGCAGGATGCACAGGAAAAAGGGTATGCAGTCGGCGCATTTAATGTATCAAGTTTGGAAACGTTAACAGCAATTGTAGAGGCGGCAGAAGAAACTGGAAAACCTGTGATTTTGAATTACGTGGAAATTCATGAACCTTATCTTTCTATGGAACAGGCTGCTTTGATGATGCTGGATGCTGCAAGAAAATCTAGTGTACCAATGTGTGTGCATTTAGATCATGGCTCTTCTATGGAAATGTGCATGAAGGCGATTCGTCTTGGATTTACATCTGTTATGTTGGATGCATCTGGAGAAGACTATGAAACAAATGTGAAAGAGACCGCAGAGATTGTACGTCTGGCACATAGCGTAGGCGTGACAGTTGAAGCAGAACTTGGACATATTTTCGCATCAAAGTTTGGTGTGGCAGAGACTGCAAATGCAGGAAATGATGAAAATCCAGAAGATGCATATACAGATCCTGAGATGGCAAAAGACTTTGTGGAAAGAACAGGTGTGGATGTGTTAGCAATCGCATTTGGTACAACACATGGAGTTTATACAACGACACCTGTTTTAGATTTGGATCGCATTACGCAGATTAAGAAAGCGATTGATATTCCATTTGTAATGCATGGAGGTTCAGGACTAAGCAAAGAAGAATTTCAGACAGCGGTAAGAAATGGAATTCGTAAGATTAATTTCTATACTTATATGGTACTGGCTGGCGGAAAAGCAGTAAAAGAAGCAATGCAGGAAAAAGAAGCAGATGATTTGGTATTTTTCCATGATATTCCTAGAATTGCAATTAATGCGATGAAAGAGGAAGTGAAAAAGGCAATTTTAACATTCAGCATGGAAATATAAGGCGGTGACTGAAATGAGAAAGAAAGGGATTGCTGTAGCAGGAACGCTGATTGCGGATACATTTTACAAAGTAGATACGTATCCAAAACAAGGGAATCTTACGAATATTCGAGGAACTGTCAGCTACATAGGCGGTACCGCAAATATGTTAATAGATATTGCTAAGTTAGACCCAACCGTACCTTTGAAGATTAGTGGAATTATAGGTGAAGATGCCAGTGGAGATATGATGAAGGAAGAACTGGCAAAATATCCAAGCATTGATACGCGAAATCTTACGAGGGAAGGTGCGAGTTCTGTAACGCTGGTGATGGATGCACAAGATACAAAACAGCGAACATTTTTTCATAATCCGGCTGCGAATGATTTATTTGAAGAAAAATATATTGATTGGGATGTGATAGATGCGGATTTCTTCCAATTAGAATATTTACTTCTTATGGGAAAAGTGGACGGACCAGATGAAGAATATGGGACACATGGAGCAAGGATTCTTCATGATGCAAGAGAACGTGGCATGAAAACATCAATTGATGTTGTGTCAGAACAAAGTGACCGTGCTGCGAAAATTGTAACAGCTGCATTGAAGTATACAGATTATTGTATTATAAATGAAGTCGAAGCGGAAGGTGCAACAGGAATTCCTCTGACAGAAGAGGATGAACTGGATGAAGAAAAAGTAAAGTTGGCACTGAAAGAATTGTCGAAAAAAGGCGTGACAACCTGGGCTGTGATACATTCGGCACATTGTGGGTATGGATACGATTGTGTAGAAGAGAAATTTGTAAAAGTTCCAAGTCTGAAACTGCCGAAGGGATATATCAAAGGTTCCAATGGGGCTGGCGATGCTTATTGTAGTGGTGTGCTTTACGGAGCATATAAAGATATGGATTTGGAAATGTCCATGAAACTCGGAACCGCGTGTGCAGCTTGTTCGTTGTCTGAAACGAACGGAACGGATGGGATGAGATCCTACGATGAAGTATTAAAACTGTATAAATCATTAAGTGAATAGAAAAGGAAAAGCTGACCCTAAAAAACGGTCAGCTTTTTTTCTTCTTCATGAGACTTGATGTATTTTGTCCATTTAATATAACCATAAGTAGTATTTGTCAGATAACCGATCTTCAAAATGAGAAGAACGAGCTGACCAGAAATAATATTGATGGCAGCTTCTAAAAGTGAGCAAATGTACCATGCAATCCATTGCTCGCGGAAACGAAGCAAGATAAAGACGCCGTTCGCAATACCTACAGCAGATGCACATGCATCAAGGTAGCATACGATAACTTCTAATGTACGATTTCCACCAAAAAGATCTGTTCCCATGTCAAGTGTTGTAAGGAAATATCCCACACCAATGGTCCAAAGAACAATACCGATGATAACGACAACTTCCATCCATCCACTAAGCTTACGCACTTTCGTAAGATCGTCCTCCTGCTGGTCTGGATGTTTGTGCCAGTTGATGAAACTGATAATATCAATTGGTAACCAGAAGAAGAGTGTAGAAGCCATCGTAGCAAAACGATAAGATAATACAACACAAATTAAAATTTCTGTGATTTCTACAAATATAGAAACAATAAAGTTCCACTTGCTTTGCTTTGAAATTAAAAGCTCACATAAAATATTTAAAAAAGTATCGGCTAAATAAAGAGCCATGATTAAAGATCCGTTGACGCCGTTCACATCTTCCTCTGGAAAGAGAAAAGCGAAAATAAACGCAAGGATTAAGATACTGAAAAACCAGACTTTTTCATAAGTAGAAAAGTAAGCCCACAGGTCTTTGCAGCGAGTTTTAAAAGTTATTTTGTCTGTGTTCATTAAATAAATCCTCCTTTTTAAAACGGTGCAAGGATATTTTACACACAATTCAGCACGTAGTAAAGTAAAACTTTACTACGTGCTGAATTGAATTTTGCCCTGTACCAAAATGATGCTTTGCATTCTCTCCCATTTAGTGCTATGATATACGATGTTTGCATTTTGGTTGAAAGAAAGAGGGATAACAATGAAAATTATATGGAGTATGGTGATTGGCTATTTGCTCGGATCATTAAGTCCGGCAGCCCTCATCTCAAAGATAAAGAGAAAGAATTTGAAAGAGTTTGGAACTGGAAATCTTGGAGCGACGAATACGATGCTTTCGTTTGGCGCGAAGTGTGGCGTGATTGTGATGTTGTTTGATGTGTTAAAAGCGGTGCTTTCTGTTCGCTTGGTACGTTTTTTATTTCCGGAACTTCGAATCGCAGGGCTTCTTGCAGGATGCTTAACGGTTGTAGGACACATTTTCCCATTCTATATGAACTTTAGTGGTGGGAAGGGTGTTGCTTCTTTTGCGGGAATTATTCTTGCAACGGAACCAGACCTTCTGCCAGTACTTTTGCTTGTGGCAGTTGTTTTGATGTATGTGACAAATTATGGTGTGGCGGGACCAATTTCTGCTTCGATATTATTTCCGTGTGCGGCAGGCTGGAGAGCGCAGAGTATGGCAGTGTTTTTACTCTTGGCGTTAGTTGGCGGCCTAATCATTTACAAGCATGTTGAGAATTTGAGAAAAGTAAAATGTGGTCATGAGGTTAGTGTGAGCGATTTCCTGAAGGGAGACTTGAGCGCTGACAATTTTGAATAGCAGAGATTAAGAAATTGAGGAAAAATATGAAATATTATCTTGCACCATTAGAGGGAATTACAACTTGTGCATATCGAAAAGTTTATCATAAGTATTACACAGCTATGGACAAGTATTTTACGCCATTTTTGTCACCACATAATAAGCGTGGATTTAGTACGAAGGAAAAACGTGAATTATTTCCAGAATATAATGAAGGAATGTATCTTGTTCCGCAGATTTTGACAAATCATGCACCGGATTGCCTGGACACTATGCGAAAATTGGAAGAATTAGGGTATCAGGAAATCAATCTGAACATGGGGTGCCCGTCCAAAACGGTGGTATCAAAAAATAAAGGTTCTGGATTTCTTGCGTATCCAGAGGAATTAGATTACTTTTTAGAGGAAGTTTTTACAAATACGGAATTGAAAGTATCTATAAAAACAAGAATCGGGAAAGAAAGTATTGAAGAGTTTCCGCGATTGCTAGAAATCTATAATAAGTATCCTTTGGAAGAATTGATCATTCATCCGAGAACACAAACAGAATTTTATAAATATCATCCTCACTTGGATGTGTTTGCCGATGCAGTGAAGATGAGCAAACATTCCTTATGTTACAATGGTGATATTATTTCGGCGGATGATGAGAGAAAAATCCGTGAGCAATTTCCAAATATAGAAGCAATTATGATTGGAAGAGGAATCATTCGCAATCCATGGCTGTTGGAAACTGTAAAAGAAGGAAAATGCCTGGATAAACAGAAATTTCAAGAATTTCATGATGAACTTTTGGATACGTACCTTTCAATGAATTATGGAGAAAAACCAGCCCTATTTAAGATGAAAGAATTGTGGGCGTTTACGAAAGCAGATTCGAAAGAAATGGAAAAGGCGTTGAAAAAGATAAGAAAATCCGAAAAACTTGTGGATTATAATCGTGCAATGAAAACAGTTTTGACTTTACTCTGATAAAGAAATCAAATATAATGAAAGAAAATTCCTAACATAGGAAATTCGGAAAAGGAAGGAGTCAAGACTATGGAAAATCAGAAACAGAAAGTATATGATTTACTCGACAAATTGAAAATCAAATATGAGGTTGTAGAACATGAGCCGGTTCATACAATGGAAGATATGGACAGACTTGGCTTGCCAGAAAAAGGAGTATTATGTAAAAATCTTTTCCTGAGAGATGCGAAGGGGAAAAGACATTTCCTCGTAACTTGCGATGAAAAGACAGAAGTAAATCTGAAAGAATTGGGTAAAAGACTTGGAGCTGGAAATGTCAGCTTTGCATCCGAAGAAAGACTGGAAAAATATCTTGGTGTAAAACAAGGAAGCGTTACACCATTTGCACTGATGAATGATACAGATAAAGCAGTAGAATTTTTTGTGGATAAAAGTTTGAGCAACTGCAAAAGTTTGGGGATTCATCCATTGGAAAATACAGCAACTGTATTTTTATCTTTTAAAGATTTGGACAAGTTCCTGTGGGAATTGGATGTCGATATGATAAAGATTAAATTTTAGTTTCTGAAAGTTTATAGTTTTTTAATTGCATGTTCTTCCACAGAGAAGTAAAATACTTAAATGCAGAAACAACACGCGAGTTGTTAGTAAGGAGAAGAATAGATGGAAGAACAGTATAAAAATATGTATACACAACCTACAAAGCGTCCACAAAGACGATTTTGGCATTTGTGGGGACCATTAATCATAAAGTTGGGAATCACATATTTGGTGTCGATTGCATTTACACTTGTTTTGTTTGTGTTGTATTTTAAATCCAAAGGAATTGTTACAATGGAGGCGATGCAGGCATATATGAGCTCACAGTCAGCTGCGCAGAGTACCTATATGGCGATGCTGAATGAATCAACGAAATACCTTGTGCTTGTAGATGGAATTGCAACGGCGGTGACGATTCCAATCATGTTTTTCATGTTTCACAGAGATCGTGTGAAAGAAAAAGCGATGGGGGTTGTGCAACCGGAAAAAGCGAAAGCCTGGAAATATTTTGCTGTAATCGGAATTGCAGTGGCGCTATGTGTTGGACTGAATTGCCTGATTATTATGAGTGGACTTTCACCACGAGATGAAGCTTATCAGGAAACAATGACAGTTATGTATAGTGCGCCGATGATTGTGCAAGTAATCTGTTTGGGAATATTAGCGCCTGTGTGCGAAGAGTTAGTGTTCCGAGGATTGATGTTTAAGCGCTTGCGCGCGCAGACAGGATTTTTACTTGCTGCTATATATTCAACAACAATATTTGCGGTGATTCATGGAAATATGGTTCAGATTATATACGCATTTGTGATGGGTATGGTGTTTGCATATGTATATGAAAAATATGGTTCCGTAAAAGCGCCAATTTTGGCACATATCGGAGCGAATATGGTTTCATTGATATGTACGGAATTGGATAGTTTTGGCTGGATGCTGGAAGATCCTATTCGCATAAAAGTGATTACCATTGCGTGTGCAACAATTGCCTCTTCTATGTATGTATTTATACAGAGAATAGATGAAAAGACAGAAAATAGTATAAATGAGGAAGGACCAACAGTGGTGTAAGCTGTTGGTTCTTTATGTTTAGAAGGTAGTAACCTCGTAAGCCGAGCTGAATCATTCGCAAAGGCACGTACCGTGCTTTCCTGCTGCGAAGCAGCTAACTTTGCTCATGAGTGGGCGTTCGGCGCATCACCGGTATGGGAAATATTACAAAATTGTTAAAAAATATTGAAAAAAGGGGAGGCTTAGAGTATAATCTTGAATGGGTGTAAATATTAATTAGGGCATAAGTGTGCCCATGTGTAAATAATAAGTAAGGATGAGTATAAAATGAAAAGATTTGGAACGAAAGTATTAGCAGTCGTATTGACAAGCTCTATGCTTGTAATGCCAGTTTATGCAGAACCATCAGTTAATGATTTAAAAAAAGATAAAAAGAAAGTAGAGAAGCAGGTTGAAGCCTTACAGGACGAACTTGCCACTGTTTTAAATAAGATAGATAAGCTTGAGAATGAACTGATCTTAAAGGGAGAAGAAGTTATTCAGGCTACAGATGATTTGGACGAAGCCAAGATTCAAGAAAAAGAACAGTATGAGGCGATGAAACTTCGTATTAAATATATGTACGAAGAAGGAGATTCCAGTCTGATAGAAGCACTGGTTACTTCCGAGAGTTTTACAGATCTTGTGAATAACGCAGAATATGTGCAGAGTGTTCACAACTACGACAGAGAAAAGCTGCAGGAATATGTAGAAACAAAAGAAAAGATTGCAAAACTCAAAAAGAAGCTTGAAAAAGAACAGGAAGAGATGCAGGTTCTTCAGGAAGATTACGAAAAGCAGGAAGCTTCCTTAAATGCTACGATTGAAGAAAAGAAAGATGAAATCGAAGATTTTGATGATCAGATTCAGGAAGCAGTTCGTAAGGCTGAAGAAGAACGAAGAAGACAGGCAGAAGAGGCAGCAAGACAAGAACAGCAGAATCAGGGAGATGCTTCAACACCAAGCACAGATGGTGGTTCTACTTCGAATACTTATACAGGAACAGGGGATACTTCTGTTGCACAGGCAATTGTTAATGCAGCATACAGCCAGTTGGGCGTGCCATATGTATGGGGGGGAACAACACCAGGTAGTGCATTGGACTGTTCAGGACTTACACAGTATTGCCATAGAGTAGCAGGAATTTCAATTCCTCGTACTTCTGGGCCACAGGGAGCAGGCGGCAAGAGCGTTTCCAGTCCAAGACCTGGTGATATCGTATGTTACCCAGGACATGTAGGTATTTACATTGGCGGAGGCAAGATGATTCATGCTCCACATACAGGAGACATTGTAAGAGTTGCGAGTGTATATGGATCTCCATGGTATAGAAGATATTGGTAAAATAGCGAATTTGAAAAAGGAATAGGTGAAAATATGAAAAAAAGATTGTTACACGGTCTTGTTACTTGTATGGTGGCAAGTTCTATGATTGTAACACCTGTTTTGGCAACACCTCAGGATAAGGTTAATTCGATTAAAAATAAGAAAAAAGCAGCAGAAGCAGAAGCGGCCAGTGTTAATGAAGAATTGGTAAGTCTTTTACTTGATTTTGATGCGTTGAAGCAGGATATGAAAGCACAGGAAAAGAGAATCGACCAGGCGGAAGATGATCTGAAGGTTGCTGAAGAGAAAGAAAAAGAACAGTATGAGGCGATGAAGCTCCGAATTAAGTATATGTACGAAGAGGGAGATGCGTCATTTATTGAGACATTGTTTTCAGCAAAAAGTTTCAGTGACTTAATTAGTAAAGCTGAATATGTTCAGCAAGTTCATGGATATGACAGAACGAAACTTGCAGAATATGTAGAAGTTAAGAATGAAGTTGTGGAACTGAAGGAAAGTTTGGAAACTGGACAGGCCGAGATGGAATCTATGGCGGATGAAATGTCAATTCAGAAGGCAAATCTCGAAAGTACGTTGACAACAATGAGAAGTGAAATCGCAAATTTTGATGTTCAGCTTGCGGCAGCGGAAAGAGAAGCGGCAGCTGAGTTGGAACGTTTGACACAGGAATCACAGCAGATGACTGCGAATGGTGGAGATGAAACATCAAACAACAATTCCAACAATAACGCATCAAATAATGGAAATGCGGCAGAGACAAAACCATCGAACGGTAACAATAACAGTAACAATAACAACAATAATAACGATAGTAATAACGAAAATGGAGGTTCCAATGACAAAACAGAGCCTTCGAAACCGGATAAAGAAGAACCGACAACACCACCAAGTAATGCATCTTTGGGGCAGCAGATTGCAAACAAAGGATGCCAGTACATAGGAAACAAGTACGTATATGGTGGGAACAGTCTTACGAATGGAATTGACTGTTCTGGATTTGTACAGCAGATTCATGCGTTGTTTGGAATTTCCACACCGAGATCATCATCTTCACTTCGCTATGGAGGAAAAGCGGTAGCGTATTCAGATATGCTTCCGGGAGATGTAATCTGTTATAGTGGACATGTTGCAATTTATATCGGAAATAATACAATTGTTCATGCGTCTAATAGCGCGCCTTATCCAAAGGGAGGAATTAAGACAACTTCCCCAGCAAATTACAGAACGGTGCTTGCAGTTCGCAGATATTGGTAAAAATCTAGAATATATTAACGAAAACCCTTGCAAATGCAAGGGTTTTGTGCTATCTTTAAAAGGTCGCAAAAAAACACGTACAGACTTACCTGAGGTGGTGCTGGTCGAAGAGATTAGTTTCGAGGGCGTATGCTGTACGGAAGAAAAAACCAAATGGAGGAAAGAAAAATGAGCGTTATTTCAATGAAACAGCTTTTAGAAGCAGGTGTTCACTTTGGACATCAGACAAGAAGATGGAACCCTAAGATGGCTCCATACATTTACACAGAAAGAAATGGTATCTACATCATCGACTTACAGAAATCAGTAGGTAAAGTAGATGAAGCTTACCAGGCAATTTCTGACGTAGCTGCAGAAGGTGGTACAATCCTTTTCGTAGGTACAAAGAAACAGGCACAGGATGCTATCAAAGCAGAGGCAGAGCGTTGTGGAATGT
>CAZPZR010000056.1:0-11669 GCA_964591105.1 uncultured Lachnospiraceae bacterium
GGCAACACAAAACTTTATATTTTTTTAATTGTCTACTTGACGGGTCGCACACCACCCTACAGTGGTCCATTTACATTTCTATATCTTAGTACAATTTTGCTCCAGCTGGAATGTGTTCATCTACCATAAGAAGGTGAAGTTTTTCTTCTCCCTCTTCTTCATGAATCGCACTAAGGAGCATACCGCAAGATTCAATTCCCATCATTTTACGTGGTGGAAGGTTTGTAATTGCGATCAATGTCTTTCCTACAAGTTCTTCTGGTTCGTAGAATGCATGAATTCCGCTTAAGATTGTACGTTCATTTTCAGTTCCATCATCTAATGTAAACTGAAGAAGTTTTTTGCTCTTTGGAACGGCTACACATTCTTTAACTTTTACAGCTCTGAAGTCAGATTTGCTGAATGTTTCGAAATCAACATCTTCTTCGAAAAGTGGTTCTACTTTCACTTTAGAGAAGTCGATAACTTCTTTCACTTCTTCAACTACTGGTGCTTCTTCTTTTACTTCTTCTTTCACTTCAGCTTTTGCTGCTTTCTTTGCTGCAGCTTCAGCTCCAACAGATTTCATAGTCGGGAATAACAATACGTCTCTGATTGCCTGGCTGTTTGTAAGCAACATACACATTCTATCAATACCAAAACCGATACCTCCTGTTGGTGGCATACCGATTTCAAGGGCATTTAAGAAGTCTTCATCTGTTGTATTTGCTTCGTCATTTCCCTGTGCAAGCTGTTCTTCCTGTGCTTTAAAACGTTCTCTCTGATCGATTGGGTCATTAAGCTCTGAGTAAGCATTTGCCATTTCCCATCCGTTCATGAAGAATTCGAAACGTTCTACGTATTCTGGATTTTCTGGTTTTTTCTTTGTAAGTGGAGAAATCTCGATTGGATGATCCATTACAAATGTAGGCTGAACCAAGTTATCTTCTACGTACTCTTCGAAGAAGAGGTTGAGGATATCACCTTTCTTGTGATGTGGTTCTACTTCTAAATGATGTTCTACAGCAATTGCTCTTGCTTCTTCTAATGTATGAACTTCATTCCAGTCAACATTAGCATATTTCTTTACAGCGTCAACCATTGTAATTCTTTCAAATGGTTTTCCAAGATCCATTTCAATACCGTTGTACACGATTGTTGTACTTCCAAGTACTTCCTGAGCGATGTGACGGTAAAGATTTTCTGTAAGATCCATCATTCCGTTGTAATCTGTATATGCCTGGTATAATTCCATCAATGTAAATTCAGGGTTATGTCTTGTATCACAGCCTTCATTACGGAATACACGTCCGATTTCGTATACTTTTTCCAAACCACCTACAATCAGTCTCTTAAGTGGAAGTTCCAAAGAAATACGAAGTTTGAAATCTTCTCCAAGTGCATTTGAATGAGTGATAAATGGTCTTGCTGCTGCTCCACCTGCATTGCTTACTAACATTGGTGTTTCAACTTCAAGGAATCCCTGTCCGTCCAAATATCTTCTGATTGCGCTGATGATTTTGGAACGTTTGATAAATGTTTCTCTAGATTCCATGTTCATGATAAGGTCCACGTATCTCTGACGGTAACGTAAATCTCTGTTTGTCATACCGTGGAACTTTTCTGGAAGAATCTGCAAACTCTTCGCAATCAATGTAACTGCTGATGCATGAATAGAAATTTCTCCTGTCTTTGTCTTGAATACTTCACCTTCAAGGCTTACAAGGTCACCGATATCCATCTTCTTGAAATCTTTGTAAGATTCTTCTCCGATAGAGTCTCTTGCTACATAAGACTGAATATTTCCTGTAAGGTCAAGAATGTTACAGAAAGAAGCTTTTCCCATCACACGTTTCTGCATGATACGTCCTGCTAATACAACGTGTTTTCCTTCCATTTCCTCATAATTGTCTTTCACATCTGCTGCGTGTGCTGTTACATCACATTTTGTGACCTGAAATGGATCTTTTCCTTCTGCCTGAAGGTTAGCCAGTTTTTCACGACGAACCTTTCTAAGCTGATTTACATCCTGTTCCTGTGCATTTTTCTGCTGTTCTCCCATGTTTTTTCTCCTTTCATGAACTCTCATCTTTAAGCGATGAAAACCCCTCAGAATTTTTGAGGGGTTTTATGAATAATCTCTAACTATCTTACACTGTACGGCTGATTTCAAGTACTTTGTACTGCATTACACCAGCCTGTGTTTCTACATCTACGGAATCTCCAACTTTTTTACCCATCAGTGCATGACCAACTGGTGATTCGTTAGAAATCTTACCTTCTAAGCTGTTTGCTTCTGTAGATCCTACGATTTTGAATTCGATTTCTTCATCAAATTCAACGTCAAATACTTTTACAGTGCATCCTACATTGATTTTATCCAAATCAACTTCATCTTCAACAACTACTTCAGCATTTTTCAAAATGCCCTCTAATTCTTCAATTCTTGCTTCGATATCACGCTGTTCATCTTTTGCTGCATCGTATTCAGCATTTTCTGATAAGTCACCTTGTTCTCTTGCTTCACGAATCTTTGTAGCAACTTCTCTTCTTTTTACCACTTTCAGATTTTCGAGTTCATCTTCAAGTGCTCTTAATCCTGCGTAAGTAAGTAATTTCTTCTTTACCATGTGTCTTACTCCTTTTCTTTTTACTTCTTATCGACTTTTCCTAATTTATATCTGTGTTCTCTTATTTTCTTTTTCATCGTAGCAAAGCCACTTTCACAATTTCATTATTATACATAATCGCCCCATCAATGTCAATCATTTTTATCGCAACAGTTCAACCATTTTGACTACCTATACTGTTTCTACACATCCTAAAAACCCTGTCCTACATATTGCTTCATTATATGTAGAACAGGGTCTTTTTATTATCCCGTTTTATTTAATTTTCTCGAAAAGGAGTTCTTCTAATTCTTCGTAGGATTCTACTCGGTTAATCTCATCACGAAGCTTTGCAGATCCTGACATTCCTTTTGTATACCAGCCCACATGCTTGCGCATTTCACGAATTCCAAGGTACTCACCCTTGTATTCCATTTGCAGTTTCGCATGACGGAGCATCGTGTCGCGAATGGTTGCCTCATTTGGTCTCGCTGGCATTACTCCCGTTTTTTCATATTCCTGAAGTTCATGGAATATCCAAGGATTTCCCTGACTTCCGCGTCCGATCATCACGCCATCACAGCCTGTTTCTCTGCGCATCGCCAATGCACTTTCGCCAGATACAACATCCCCATTACCGATGACCGGAATGGACACTGCCTCCTTCACTTGACGAATGATGTCCCAATCCGCCTTACCTGAATAATACTGCTCACGTGTTCGACCATGGACTGCAACTGCTGCCGCCCCAGCCTCTTCAATGATTTTCGCAATTTCGACTGCATTTACATGATCATCATCGAAACCCTTGCGGATCTTAACCGTTACAGGCTTTTCAATCGCCTTGACCGTTTTTGAAACAATCTCATACACCAACTTTGGCTGATTCATGAGGGCAGAACCCTCGCCATTTTTCACAATCTTTGGCACCGGGCAACCCATGTTGATGTCAAGGATCTGAAACGGAAGATGCTCATATCGCTTCGCCTGCTCACTGATCACATCCGCTTCATGTCCGAAAAACTGCAAAGAGACCGGATGCTCTTGCGGATGAATTTTCAACAAATCCTTTGTGTTCTTATTATTAAATTGAAGTGCCTTCGCACTCACCATCTCCATGCACAAAAGCCCCGCTCCTTGTTCCTTGCATAGCAGTCGGAATGGGAGATCCGTCACACCCGCCATGGGCGCAAGAATGTATGGATTCTCTAAAATTACATTTCCAATTTTCATTTTGGTACACCCCATTTTTCAATTTAGGACGTAGTAAAATTCAATTTTACTACGTCCTAAATTGAGTTATTTTCTATTCTTCTCGTATATTATCTTCAATCCTTTCAGCGTCAACTGTGGATCGTAATAGTCTATACAGTCGGTTTCTTTCGCAATAATATTGCCCAATCCGCCGCTTGCCACTACTTTTGCATCTGCGTAACCGGATTCTTCTTTAATCTTTTTGACGATATATTCTACCTGCCCAATCTGGCCAAATACGATACCTGCCTGCATGCTGGAGATTGTCTCTTTTGCTATGATTGTATCTGGCTTGCGAATGTCAATTGCTGGCAGCATTGACGCATGTCCCCAAAGTGCCTGTGCAGATGTACGGATTCCAGGTGCAATCACTGCGCCTTCGAAGGTTGCATCTGGTCCTACGATATCGTAAGTTGTTGCAGTTCCGAAGTCAATCACGATTACTGGTCCGCCATAGATGCTATACGCTGCAACTGCATCCACAATTCGGTCTGCTCCTACCTGCTTTGGATTTTCTGTGACAATGCGAATCCCTGTTTTGATTCCTGCAGATACGATCATCGGTTTTATTCCAAAATATTTGATAATTGCGCTTCCCAAGGAGTGCATCACATCTGGTACTACTGATGCAATGATTACATCTGTAATTTCTTCTGCCTTTGCCCCATGAGATTCTACAAGATTTTTCAATGTAATTCCATATTCATCGGATGTTCTTGGCTGTTTAGTTGTCATTCGAAATGTACCAAGAAGTCTATCTTCTTCAAATACGCCTAATGTTATATTGGTGTTTCCTACGTCTACTACTAATAACATGTTTTTCCTCCTTTAAAGTTCTTCTCCCAAGAAGAATACTTTATAATAAAGTTGAAGTGATTGAAGTAATTCTTGTTTTTCCTGTCGAATCTGTTTGATCTTCAGATGACTTCCAATCTCATCGAACGTTGGATCAAATTCTTCAGAAGTAACTTCAAAGCTCAGTTCTCCATTTTCTTCAAATGCAAGTGTCAGGATTCCTCCAACATCATGTACATACAGCACACACATAATCTTTAACTCATCTTTTACATGATCCGGTAACTGTTCAAAATCTGGATTCAAGTAATATTTTTCTTCATATGAATTTGCACCACAAAGTATAATTTTTTCTTCGTACATTTTCACATCTCCTTTTTATTTTCTAGTTTCGCCACGCCACCGCGAGGCTTCTCGCTACACGTATCCATAGATTCCTCGTACAGATACTTCGCCGGCAAATATATGTTTTCGCTCACCTTCCGGAGTGTCAACCAGAAGTTCTCCTTCCGAGTTAATTCCGATCGCATGAGCGTGATATTCATTTCCAACTTCCAGCACACGCACTTCTCTTCCGCGATTCACCAGCAACTCATTATACAACTCCAGAATTCCTGACAAATCTCCTCGTTCCATGAACAGGCTGTAATACTCATCAAACTTTTTCATGATCGCTTTGATCAGCAGCCCTCTGGAAAAATGTTCTCCTGTTTCGCGTTTTAAGGATGTGGCAATCTGTTTGATTTCTTCCGAAAATTCTTCCTGATTCACATTAATCCCCACACCAATCACTACATAATGAATGTGGTCAATTTCTGTGCTCATCTCTGTTAAAATCCCACAGACTTTCCTTCCATTTATAACAATGTCATTGGGCCACTTAATTCCCGTACAAATTCCTGTCGCTGCTTCGATTCCTGCTGCAACAGCTGCTGCCATCACCAATGTCAGCATCGGTGCTTTCACAGGTGCAATTTCTGGTCTTAAAAGCAACGTCATGTAAATGCTGCCTCCCGCCGGAGATTCCCAACTTCTTCCGCGTCTTCCTCTTCCATCATCCTGCTGCTCTGCAAGATACAATGTACGATCTTTTGCTCCTGCATTTCCTGCTTCTTTTGCACGCACATTCGTGGAATCCGCTTTCTCATAATATACGATTTCTGATAAAAAATCTATATCTTTTAGAAGGCGGTACTCTTCTGGTACCGCCTTTTTTTCAAATCTTGCTGTCATTTATCTTTCACCAAGTGTTGCAACCATCACTGCTTTGATTGTGTGCATACGGTTTTCCGCTTCGTCAAATACTTTAGACTGTGGGCATTCAAATACTTCATCTGTAACTTCCATATCTTCCACACCAAATCTAGCTTTGATATCGCGTCCTACGATTGTTTCCTGGTCATGGAATGCTGGCAGACAGTGAAGGAAAATTGCCTGTTCTCCTGCATTTCTCATAACATCCATCGTTACCTTGTATGGAGAAAGTTCACGAATTCTTTCTTCCCACACTTCATCTGGCTCACCCATGGATACCCATACATCTGTGTAGATAACGTCTGCACCCTTTGTTCCGGCTTCCACATCGTCCGTCAATGTGATTGTTGCGCCGCTCTCTTTTGCATACTCTTCACACTCTGCAACTAACTGAGCATTTGGGAAATATTTTTCTGTTGTACAAGCAACGAAATCCATTCCCATCTTTGCACATGCGATCATCAGAGAATTTCCCATGTTATATCTTGCATCGCCCATGTATACAAGCTTGATTCCTTTTAATCTTCCGAAATGTTCGCGAATAGTCAGCATATCTGCCAACATCTGTGTTGGATGATATTCATTCGTCAAACCGTTCCAAACTGGCACGCCTGCATATTTTGCAAGTTCTTCTACGATTTCCTGTCCGTCTCCACGATACTCAATTCCATCAAACATACGTCCAAGTACGCGTGCAGTATCTTTGATACTTTCTTTCTTTCCAATCTGTGAACTTGCTGGCTCAAGATATGTAGTTCCCATGCCCATGTCATGCGCTGCTACCTCGAAAGAACATCTTGTTCTTGTACTTGTCTTCGCAAAAATAAGTGCTACATTCATTCCTTTATACTTGTCGATCAAAATACCATTCTTCTTTTTGCTTTTCAGGTCAGCGGCAAGGTCAAGCATGTATTCAATTTCTGCTGGTGTAAAATCTTTGAGTGTTAAAAAGTGTCTTCCTTTTAAATCCATATCTTTACCCTTCTTTCAAATAAAGTCATATACTTTTTATATACCATTTCTGTCAAATGGTCAATCGCTTATTTCGCCCAATGACTTCACAAGGCCTGCGATTCCCTGAATTTCTGATGGAATAATGATCTTCGTTGCCTTTCCATCTGCTGCCTTTTCAAATGCTTCCAGGCTCTTCATCGTAAGCACTGCTTCGTCTGCTCCTGCTTCTTTCAGGAAACGGATACCATCTGCATTCGCCTGCTGTACCTTCAAGATTGCTTCCGCTTCACCTTCTGCCTCACGGATCATGGCTTCTTTCTGTGCTTCTGCACGAAGGATCGCTGCCTGTTTTTCCGCTTCTGCATCAAGAATTGCAGATTCCTTCTTACCTTCTGCAACCAGGATGGTAGATTTCTTTTCACCTTCTGCACGGAGAATAGCTTCTCGTCTTTCACGTTCTGCCTTCATCTGTTTTTCCATGGCATCCTGAATTGCTGCTGGAGGAATAATATTTTTCAATTCTACTCGATTTACCTTAATTCCCCAAGGATCTGTCGCCACATCAAGAGATGCTCTCATCTTTGTATTGATGGTTTCTCTAGAGGTCAATGTCTGGTCAAGTTCCAAATCACCGATAATATTACGGAGCGTTGTTGCTGTCAGATTTTCAATTGCCATAATTGGATTGGCAACACCATAGCAGAATAACTTTGGATCCGTTATCTGATAGAACACAACCGTATCAATTCTCATGGTTACATTATCTTTTGTGATTACTGGCTGTGGAGCAAAGTCAACAACCTGTTCTTTCAGGTCCACTCTTCTTGCCACACGGTCGATAATTGGCATTTTAAAATGAATTCCCGTACTCCAAGTTGCCTGATATGCACCAAGTCGTTCTACAACCAATGCCTGAGCCTGTCGAACAATCTTCACACATGAAATCAATGTCATAACAATGACAATTACAAGAATTAACCCTAACATACTTCCAAAAATTGCTAACATCCCTGTACCTCCTTTTCACGTACAATTAATTTCACACCTTGAATTCCGTCTACCACGACTACCTTATCTTTGGCAATCTTTCCATCCGGTTCATCGGTCTTAGCAGACCACTCCATTCCTTGAATTTCTACTCGTCCTGCGGACTGCATCGTATCAATCGCTTCCGTCACAATCGCATACTGACCAATCAATGCCTCTGCATTCGTTTTTGCTCGTTCCTGATTGAAATACTTTACTGCAATCGGTCGTGTCATTGCAAACAATAGCACAGACGCAATCAAAAATACTGCCACCTGTACGTAAAATCCAAAACCGATGATTGCAAATACAAATGCAACCAATGCTCCTAATGCGAACCAAATGGTTGTAAGACCAAGAGTAACGATTTCTATGATTAGTAATGCCACAAATATTGCTAACCAATACATTCCGCGCCAGCCTCCTTTCTTCTCAGCTCTCGTTTCATCTATACGTGTCTTCGTTGTCTTGCCGCTTCAAACATCAACACAGAAGCAGCAATCGCCGCATTCAATGATTCCACTTCACCGCACATTGGAATTCGGATATAACAGTCAGACAAGTCTGCAATCTGATCTCGCAAACCATTTCCCTCGTTTCCAATCATAAATGCACATGCACCAGAGTAATCCTCTTCATCATATGCACGTTTTCCGTCCAGGTGAGCTGCAAAAGTGCGAACACCGTGAGATTTTAATTCTTCAATTGCCTCTGCCAGATTCTCCGCATAATAAAATGGCATTCGGTAAATGGATCCCATCGTAGAACGGATAACCTTCGGATTGTAAATGTCTACGGTATCTCTACTCATCACAATTCCCGTAACTCCAGCTCCCTCTGCCGTACGAAGAATTGTTCCAAGATTTCCTGGATCCTGCAACTGATCCAGAACCAGAAGCATCGGACTTTTTTCACTCTTCATGATGCTATCCAATGAATAATTCATCTGTCTTACTACACAGAGTACTCCCTGTGGTGTCTTCGTATCTGATACATAATCAAACACCGTATCTGAAAATACTTCCAACTTCGCGTTGCTTCCCTGCAACACTCGGTCTACAGTTTTCTTTTCTTTTTTATAAAAAGTCTCTGACACAAACACCTCTAACAGATGTTCCTTTGGTGTCTCCACAAACATTCGAATTCCTTCTACTAAAAAAACTTTTTCTTCATCTCTTGCTTTTCTTTTTTTCTTTAAATTCACAAGATTCTTTACTTTCGCATTTGAAGTACTTGTAATCATACTATTTACCGCCTTTATCTTCATTGTTACTGATACCTTAGATTATATCTTATTCCTAACCAGCATCACAACGTTTTCTATTAATTTTTAATATTAATTAATACTTTTGCAAAAAACAACACAATTTCGTAACCTTTTCCCTACTTTAGAAAAAGAAGCAGCCGTTCGCAAACAGCCGCTTCCTAGTTTTACATCTTAAATCGGTAACCAACACCCCAGATTGTCTCAATATACTGTGGATTGGATGTATCCATTTCCACTTTTTCTCGAATTTTTTTAATATGCACTGTAACAGTAGCAATATCTCCGATGGATTCCATATCCCAGATTTCGCGGAAGAGTTCTTCCTTCGTATATACATGGTTTGGATGGCTTGCGAGGAATGTCAACAGATCAAATTCCTTTGTGGTAAATGTCTTTTCCTCTCCATTGATCCACACACGTCTTGCAGTTGTATCAATTTTCAATCCGCGAATCTCAATAATCTTGTTCTTTTCAATCGCACTTCCTGTCAATCTGTCGTAACGTGCAAGGTGCGCTTTGACTCTCGCTACAAGTTCACTTGGACTAAATGGCTTTGTCATATAGTCATCTGCTCCAAGTCCGAGACCACGAATCTTATCGATGTCATCTTTTTTCGCTGACACCATAATAATCGGTGTATTTTTTACATCACGAATCTGTCTGCAAATGTCAAATCCATCAATACCTGGAAGCATCAAATCCAAAATAAATAAATCATAATCTTCCTTCAACGCTTTCAGAAGACCACTTGCTCCATCATTTGCAACTTCTACTTTAAATCCGCTTAATTCTAAATAATCTCTTTCTAGATCTGCAATCGCCACTTCATCTTCTACGATTAATATTCTACTCATGGTTTGGTACCTCCTGATATTTTCTCAACACAAAATACATGGTCGTTCCTGTATTCTCTCTGCTGGTCGCCCATATCTTTCCGCCATGTTCTTCCACAATCTTTTTCACAATGGATAAGCCAATTCCACTTCCGCCTCTAGTCGAATTTCTCGAAGCGTCTGTGCGATAGAAACGATCAAAGATATTCGGCAGTTCTTTTGCCGCAATTCCTTTTCCATTGTCTTCAATTTCCACCTGGACAAAATCACCCACATCTTTGATGCGCAGATTGATTCTGCCAAACTCTTTGTCCATATATTTCACAGAGTTATTAATAATATTGTGAATCACTCGACTGATTTGTTCTGCATCCGCAATAATTTTGACATCCTCTGCCACATAATTAAAGAAACCAAATTGTACATTTCTTGCATCTAATTCCATAGACAAGTCTTCTGCACAATCATTGAAATAATCATTCACAGATAAGATATTAAAATTGTATGGTATTCTATTTGTATCAATCTTTGAATACAACGTAAGCTCGTTGATCAGCGTATCCATCTCACTTGCCTTGTTGTAAATGGTTCTCACATATCTTCCAACCTTCTCTGGTGTATCTGCAACACCATCCATAATACCTTCCGCATATCCCTTGATCGTCGTCACCGGAGTCTTCAAGTCATGAGAAATATTACTAATCAGCTCTTTACTCTGCTTGTCAAACAGGATTTTCTCCTCTGCACTATCCTTCAGACGCTTTCTCATATCCTCCAAATCTCTGCTAAGATCTCCGAATTCGTCCTTTGCGTCCGTATAAATTTCAAAATCAAGATTTCCATCTCGGATATTCTTCGCTGCTGTCTGCATCTTTGCCAAAGGCTGCATAACACTTCGATAAATCCAAAGCACCAGACCGAGCGCCGTCAAAATCAATACAAATGCAATACCAAACAGCATATCAACCATCAATTCTTCCACTTCCGGAATTACATTTACCACATCCACAACAATGAATGCGCTTCCAAGGTCTCCATCACTGTACTCAAAGTCAATCTGTTTTACCATCGCATGTGCGTCACCGCCCAGATAAATCCCATTTTCCGAAGCAGTACGGACACCATCATATTCTGGCAGATGCTCGATAACACTCTTCGTATTATCGTCTTCTTCTCCCATGAAAATAATGGTCTGATCTTTTCTCACAAGGAGATAGGTTCCTTTTTCTTCCAATTTCGCATTAAAGTCTTCCAAATAAGTGGCATCCTGCATCAAATCTGGGTTTTCTCGAATCACACCACAAAGTTCTGTGCAGTTCTTTTCAGTCACTCTTGATAAAATCTGTACAGAACTTGAAAATGTCTCCATCGATGTTTCCTGAATTCCGTACGTTTTTTCAATCGTACTCAGCGAAAATTTTCCTAATATCATAAGCATTGTCCCCGACAGGATAATCGGGATCAAAACAATCGTAAAAAATGCTACTAACAATCGGGTTTTTAATTTCATACACTCAACCTCCGACTTTAGTATAGCAAAAAAATAGGCGCTTCACACCAAAGCGCCTATAAACAATTCTAAAAATTTTATAAATAAGATTTCAATATTTCTGCTTTATCTGTCTTTTCCCATGGAAGATCAATATCTGTACGTCCAAAGTGTCCGTAAGCTGCTGTCTGCTTGTAGATTGGTCTTCT
>CAZPZR010000057.1:0-11488 GCA_964591105.1 uncultured Lachnospiraceae bacterium
AATATGAATTAGAAGATATTATTACAGCCGCAATTGTCAGCGTGAAAGAGGGCGCGAATTTCGGTGTATATGATTTTAGAGAAGTGTATGTCGGTCTTGACATGGGACCGACAGGAAAGCTTCTGAAACCAATGGGTGACTTGAGCTTTGAAGAAGCTTATGAAGTGTACAAGGAAGTTGCAGTTATCGGGGAAGAGGCTGGAGCTGATCTGATACATATTGAGACAATGAGTGACACTTACGAAGTGAAGGCTGCAATTTTAGCAGCAAAAGAAAATACTTCTTTGCCAGTATTTGCAACCATGATCTTCGATGAAAAAGGAAAGCTTTTGACGGGTGGAGATATTCCATCTGTGGTAGCACTGTTGGAAGGACTTCGTGTGGACGCACTTGGAATTAACTGTGGACTTGGCCCAAAACAGATGCTTCCAATTCTGGATGAAATTATGAAATATGCGACGGTTCCAGTTATTGTGAAACCAAATGCAGGACTTCCAAAACAGAAGGATGGAGAGACTTATTATGATGTATCTCCGGAAGAATTTGCAGAGTACATGGAAGAAATCGTAAGACATGGTGCAAGTGCAGTAGGTGGATGTTGTGGAACAACTCCTGCACACATTCGTGCAATGATTGAACGTGTTCGTAAGTCAGATGCATTTGAAAAACGTTTGCGTCCAGAAGGTGGGAAACAGACTATCGTATCTTCTTATGGAAAAGCAGTTACTTTAGGAGAAAAGCCGATGATTATCGGTGAGCGAATTAATCCGACAGGTAAGAAACGATTCAAACAGGCATTAAAAGAACATGATATTGACTATATATTAAAGGAAGCAATCAATCAGCAGGATGCTGGTGCACATATCTTGGATGTCAATGTAGGACTTCCAGATATTGATGAACCAGCGATGATGAAAGAGGTTGTAGAAGAACTCCAGAGCGTTACAAGCCTTCCGCTTCAGATTGATACGGTAGATGTAGAGGCTTTGGAAGCTGCAATGCGTATTTACAATGGAAAACCAATGGTCAACTCTGTCAATGGAAAACAGGAATCCATGGATGCAATCTTTCCATTGATTCAGAAATATGGTGGAGTTGTTGTTGGACTTACACTGGATGAAGGTGGAATTCCAAATGACGTAGAAGGAAGAGTACGAATTGCAGGTAAGATTATTGAGGAAGCAAAGAAGTATGGAATTGATAAGAAAGACATTGTAATTGACGTATTAACAATGACGATCAGTTCAGATCCAGAAGGCGCAAGAATCACATTGGAAGCACTGAAAAAAGTGCATGAGATTTATGGAGTGTGCACAGTACTTGGAGTGTCCAATATTTCCTTTGGGCTTCCATCCAGACCTGTGATCAATGGTACTTTCTACACTATGGCAATGCAGAATGGCTTAAGTGCAGGAATTATCAATCCAATGTCTGAAGATATGATGCGTTCTTATGATTCTTATTGTGCATTGATGAATTATGATGAAAATTTTGAATCTTACATTGCAAAGTATAGCAACCAAGTATCTTCCACACCAACTGCAAAAGTAACAGAGACAGGACTTCGAACTGCAATTGAAAAAGGCTTGAAAGAAGAAGCACATCAGGCAGCGAAGAAACTAGTGGAAACAAAAGAGCCACTGGCAATCATTAATGAAGAAATGATTCCAGCGTTAGATTATGTAGGAAAAGGATTCGAGAAAGGAACCGTTTTCCTTCCACAGCTTTTGATGAGTGCAGATGCTGCCAAAATCGCATTTGCAGTATTGAAAGATGAACTCTCTAAAAAAGGAGAGGTGGAACAGAAGAAAGAAAAAGTGATTCTGGCGACTGTAAAAGGGGATATCCATGATATCGGTAAGAACATTGTAAAAGTTCTGCTTGAAAACTACAGTTTTGATGTCATCGACCTTGGCAAAGACGTTGCACCGGAAAAAATCGTAGAAACAGCGATTAAGGAGAATGTAATGCTTGTAGGGCTGAGCGCATTGATGACAACAACGGTTGTAAGTATGGAAGACACCATCAAACTCCTTCGCAAAGAAAAACCTGATTGTAAAATTATGGTTGGCGGAGCAGTTTTGAATCAGGAGTATGCAGATATGATTGGGGCAGATTTCTATGGAAAAGATGCGATGCAGTCTGTATACTATGCACAGAAAATCTTGAAGGGAGAGGACTAAAATGGCACTTATTTTACCAGAAAACTATGACCCACATATGGGGGTTCGTGAGACACAAGAAGCAATCAAATATATTCGTGACACATTTCAGAAGGAATTTGGAAAAGAGATGAATCTGGAAAGAATCTCTGCACCACTTTTTGTACCAAAGAGCAGTGGTTTGAACGATAACCTGAGTGGTGTTGAACGTCCAGTAAGCTTCGATATTCTCGGAATTCCGGGAGAAGATGTAGAAGTTGTACAGTCCCTTGCAAAATGGAAACGTATGGCGTTAAAAGAGTATGGATTTGAACCAGGAGAAGGTCTCTATACGAATATGAACGCGATTCGAAGAGATGAAGAATTAGACAACTTACATTCTTGCTATGTAGACCAGTGGGACTGGGAAAAGGTGATTCGAAAAGAAGAGAGAACCGTAGAAACATTGAAAGAAACTGTGAGAACAATCTTTAAGATTATCAAACATATGGAACATGAAGTGTGGTATAAGTATCCACATGCAGTAAAGAAACTTCCAGAAGATGTATTCTTTATCACTTCTCAGGAACTGGAAGACATGTATCCAGATAAGACTTCAAAGGAAAGAGAGAATCTGATTACAAAGGAACACGGCTGTGTATTCTTAATGAAGATTGGTGAGAAACTTGCCAGTGGAAAACCACACGATGGACGTGCACCTGACTATGATGACTGGCAGTTGAATGGAGACATTTTATTTTGGTTCGAACATCTGAATTGTGCATTGGAAATCTCAAGTATGGGAATCCGCGTAGATGAAGTTTCTTTAGAAGAACAGTTAAAAAAATCAGGATGTGAAGATCGCAAAACACTTCCATATCACAGAATGCTCCTGAATGGAGAATTGCCATATACAATCGGCGGAGGTATCGGACAATCCAGATTGTGTATGTTGCTTTTGGACCGTGCACATGTAGGAGAAGTTCAGGCTAGTATTTGGCCAGACGAGATGAGAAAACAGTGCAAGGAAAATCAAATAATATTATTGTAATTTTCTATAAACCCATGTACAAAAGTACATGGGTTTTCCCTTGACAAAAAAATGTCAAGTGTCTATAGTTAGAGGAAGAGTATTGTGCCAATAGGAGGAAAATAAAAATGAATCGAGGTTTAGACACCGAAGTGAGACGTGTCCGCCGACAGGTATTTGAAGAAGTAGCTAAGTTGGGGTTCAAAGCGGATGCAGACACTTTAAAAGATGATATGGAAGAAATTCCATATAAGATGGTAAATGAAGAAACAGTACATTATAGAGACAGTGTATATCGCGCAAGAGCGGTTGTACGTGAACGCATTAGACTTGCGATGGGACTTTCCTTACGTCCGGAAAACCGTCCAACACCATTGTCACAGGGGGTAGAAGCAAGTAACATTTCTGATAAGTACTATGAACCACCATTGATGCAGGTTATTCCATCTGCTTGTGCAGCATGTGAAGAAAAAGGATATGAAGTTAGCAATATGTGTAAGGGCTGTGTTGCACATCCTTGTAAAGAAGTCTGTCCAAAAGGAGCGATTTCTATTGTAAACGGCAAATCATATATTGATCAGGAAAAATGCATCAAGTGTGGAAAATGTAAGTCTGTCTGCCCATACGACGCAATTGCGAAGAAAGAACGTCCATGTGCTAGAGCATGTGGGGTAAATGCAATTGAGTCCGATAACATGGGACGTGCTTATGTAAATCCAGACAAATGTGTTTCTTGTGGTATGTGTATGGTAAACTGCCCATTTGGAGCAATTTCTGATAAATCACAGATTTTCCAGCTTTCAAGAGCGTTGACAGAAGGGGAAGAAATCATTGCTGAGATTGCACCAGCATTCGTAGGACAGTTTGGAGATAATATTACACACCGTAACTTTAAAGCAGCTTTGAAAGAACTCGGATTCTCAGAAGTATATGAAGTAGCACTTGGAGCAGATATCGGTTGTGCAGCGGAAGCACATCACTATGCAGAAAAAGTTGTAACAGGAGAACTTCCATTTTTATTGACATCTTGCTGCCCATCCTGGTCTATGCTTGCAAAGAAATATTTCCCAGATGTCATCGACGAGATTTCCCAGGAATTAACACCGATGGTTGCAACTGCTCGTACAATTAAGTTAGAGCATCCAAATGCAAGAGTCGTATTCGTAGGCCCATGTGCTGCGAAGAAACTGGAAGCAATGAGAAGAACTGTACGCAGTGATGTAGACTTTGTCGTGACATTTGAAGAATTGCAGGCAATGTTCAATGCTAAAGGAATCGACCTTACACAGTATGAAGCAGAGTCTTCCTTCCATAATGCAACAGGAGCTGGACGTAACTACGCAGTTGCAGGTGGTGTTGCAGAAAGTATCGGAAAGATGCTGAAGGAAAACTATCCAGATGTAGAAGTTCATATTGAACACGCAGAAGGTCTTACAGAGTGTAAGAAAGTTCTTGCACTTGCGAAAGCAGGAAAGATGAACGGATGTCTGATTGAAGGTATGGGATGTCCAGGTGGATGTGTAGCTGGAGCAGGAACAAATATTCCAATTGTAAAAGCAAAGAAGAAAGTAAAAGACTTTGTAAATGCATCATCCAAACCATTGCCGAAGAAAGAATTGGCAGAAATTAAATTAAAATAATAAAAGAATTACCAAAAACCATGTCTATTAGGCATGGTTTTTGCTATACTTAGGGGAGAAGCAGTTGATGCGGAATATGTGAGAAGGAGAAAAAAGGAATATGAGAAGGAAGGGTATGTTTCGGAGAGTTCTGGCACTGGTAATGTGTGTTCTGTATTTGTTAGCAAACCAAAGTATTGTTTACGCGAGTGAAGTTGATGAAATAAATGAAATCACTGAACAGAGTGAGGCAAATGAAGAAAGTGTATTGATCGAATCTGATGCAGAAGAGCAAGAACCAGTGGGCGCAGAGGATCCAATGGAAGAGGAACAAGAGGAAGAAGCACAAGCAGAGGAAGAGATTTTTCTTCCTGCACCGACAAATGTGGAATTATCCATGGGATACGGCGGAATTGGATATGTGACATTTGATATGGAAAAAGGAGATTATCCGGGGACATTGAAATTCAGAATTCAATATGACGATGATGGAAGTTTACATGACGGCTATCATTATCAAGATGTAACGGAAACAAAAGGGTATATCTGGGTAACGCCTGGAAAATTCTATGTAGTAGCTGTGAAGGCGTTTCTGGAAGATAAAGATGGAAAGGTTATTGCAGAAAGTAAACAATCTAATTGGGCAGCAAGAACACTGAATTACGATGCGGTTCATCTGAAATCCGTATCAGGCGCAGGACTTGATAAAATTAAACTCACATGGGAGAGCATGGCTGATTATGGTTGCAGTGGATACAAGATTTATCGTGCATCTTCAGAAAACGGAAGCTACAAATGTGTAAAGACAATCAAGAGTGCGTATACCACTCAGTGGACGGATTCAAAACTGGAATTAGGAAAAACATATTATTACAAGGTACGCGCCTATAATGATTATTATGATCTGCGAGGACCATATTCCAGAATTTTATCAGCAACACCAAAGCCGGCAAAGAAGGCACTGACAGCGGTGTGTGCAAGTTCGAGTTCAGTAAAATTGTCTTGGAGTGCTTCGGGAAAAGAAGTGAAGGGTTATCAGATTTTCCGAGCAAATGAAAAAGATGGGGAATTTAAGCTCATCAATACAATCAAAGATCGTACAAAGACAACATATATCAATACGAAAAGAACATTTGGAAGTACATACTATTATAAAATAAGAGCTTATGCGGTTGTGGATGGCAAACGAATTTACAGTGATTATAGCTCTGTGAAAAAAGTTACGGTTACAGTTGGAGTTCCTATGATTCAGAAAATTATATTGGAATCTGTTTCGAAGGCGAAAATTTCTTATAATAAGATTTCCGATGCAGACGGGTATATGGTTTACCGTGCCACATCGAAAGATGGTACTTATAAAAGAATCAAAACGATAAAAACACCTGGAACAACTTCTTATTCAGCAACTGGCTTAAAAAATGGAAATACCTATTATTTTAAAGTGAGAGCTTATAAAAAGATTGATGGAAAGACGTACTATAGTGAATATTCTACAGTCGTAAAGCGTCTGATGAATAAGGCGGGATATGAATCAGAAAGCTATACACAGAAGGCACAGCGTATTTTCAATAAAAACTATTATGTGGAATACAAATCATCAAAAGCTGCTGCTAAGGATATGAAAACGATCAAAATTAAAACATGGGATATTAATTCAAAAGGGAAAAAGTATACTCGCTATCATTATTTGACCGTTCATAAAAATATTGCATATACAGTTCAACAGATTTTTAAAGAAATCTATAACGGAGATGAGAAATTCCCAATCAAAGATGTTGGTGGCTATTCCTGGAGAGGTGATAATTCGTCTTCGTTACACTGCGAAGGAGTTGCAATTGATATCAATTACAATGAAAATGCACAGTTCAATGGAGAAACAGGAAAACCAATGGTTGGAAAATTATATAAGCCAGGGAAGAATCCATATTCCATTCGCCCGAATGGAGATGTAGTAAAAGCATTTGAAAAGTATGGATTTATATGGGGAGACTGGTTCTCTAACCCAGATTATATGCATTTCTCTTATTTTGGCGGATAAAAATATTGTAAAATCTGCAATGATAAAACGAAGAAATTGTCATTTCACAAGTTTTATGATAAAATAAGTCGAATTTATTGAAAAGAGGGAAAAATTTGTGAAATATACGAAAAGAAAATGGATGATGCTCATGACACTTGTTGTTGCGGTTGCATGTGCTTCTATATGGAATCCAATGATGACAGTAAAAGCGTCAACATTGGAAAAAGAAGAGATAGCAGAACGTGTGGACTTAGAATTAAGTCATGAAGCGATGGCAACGAGTGAAAATAGTCGCGCTGTCAATAATGATTACCGTACATGGGATCAGGCAGATTCCAGATGGGGAAGCATTAAGCTTGGAAGTTCAAGCTATACGATGGAACGGTCAGGATGTTTAGTAACTTCTGTTACAAAACTGATTGTACAGAGCGGACTAAAAACATCTTCTTTTACACCAAAAACGTTAGTGACATGGATGAACAATAATGGAGGATTTACAAGTTCTGGAGCGTTCGATTGGGCAAAACCATCAGAATACATTCCAAAGTTTTCTTATGTGGGAAATCTTTTGAATGATGGAACTTATACTTCCAAAAACTACAATTCCAAGTTCACTTCTTGGATTAAGGATGGTTATCATCTGGTTGTTCAGGTGAAAAATCGTGGACATTGGGTTGCGATTGATGAGAAGAAAACATTAGAGACAGGAACAATCTATATTATGGATTCACTGCCTTATAATGAGAATGCAGATATCACCCTTCAAAGTCGTTATTCTACATTCAATCGTGTTGTGGCATACAAAGGTGGAAAGACGCCAGAAGTGTTGGGTAAAAAACCTGTACTGACTGTAAAGAATGCATCCGAATTAGAGACAAAGGCAGACCTTCAGCTGAATTGGACAAAGGTACAGGATTATACAGCAGGTTACTGGATTGAGCGTAAATGCATGAGTGATGAAAAACCAGCATGGAAAAAGGTTGCAGAGATTCCAGATGGTAATACTTTGCAATGGATAGACCAGGAAGTAAAACCGGAAGAAGAATATGCGTACCGTGTACAACCTTACAATAAGGAAAATGTTGGTGGATCATATTCCAATCAAGTGACTTTTAAAACGAAACACATTCATGTTTATACAAAATTTGTTGCAAAAAAGGCGACGACATCTTCCAGCGGAAAAATTCAAAACGATTGCGATGGATGCGAGACTAGCAAATATACTACGATTGCAAGAATAGAATCTGTGACGCTTTCAGCAACTTCTTATGCCTATAATGGCAAGACGAAAAAACCGAGTGTTACAGTAAAAAATAGTGCGGGCAAAGAAATTTCATCCCAATATTATGATTTGACGTATGATTCTGGACGAAAAAATGTTGGAACTTACAAGGTAAAAGTCAAGTTCAAAGAGAGATATAGCGGAACGGTCGTTAAAACATTTAAGATCATACCACAAAAGCCTACACTGAAAAATATCAGTAACAGTGGAACAAAAAAGATCAATGTAAAATGGGAAAAGTTGACAGCTCAGGTATCCGGCTATGAAATTAAATGGTCAACAACGAAAAAATTCACCAGCAATTATAAGTCACAGACAGCAGGAACATCCCAAAGTTCTGCAAAGATTAAGGTTGCGCAGTCAAACAGAACTTATTACGTAAAGGTTCGAAGCTATAAGACTGTAAATGGTGTGAAATACTATTCTAACTGGTCAGTAACAAAACAGTTGAAAACGAAGTAATCGTAGGGTGCAGGAGACGGTCATTGACAAAAAAACTCAATGAAACTATAATAAAAAGATAGTTTATTTCTAGGAGGAGAATATGCAAAAATACGGCGTTAACGAATTGAGAAAGATGTTTCTCGAATTCTTCGAAAGTAAAGGACATTTAGCAGCGAAAAGCTTTTCATTGGTGCCTCATAACGATAAGAGCCTTCTTCTTATCAACTCAGGAATGGCACCATTAAAACCATATTTTACAGGACAGGAAGTTCCACCAAACAAGAGAATGACTACTTGCCAGAAGTGTATTCGTACAGGTGATATCGAAAACGTAGGAAAGACAGCTCGCCATGGTACATTCTTTGAGATGCTCGGAAACTTTTCATTTGGAGATTATTTTAAATCAGAATCTTTGAAGTGGAGTTGGGAATTCCTGACAGAAGTTGTGGGACTTGATCCAGACAGATTGTATCCATCTATTTATGTAGATGATGAAGAAGCATTTAACATCTGGGTGAACGAGATTGGTGTTCCAGCTGAGAAGATTACAAGAATGGGAAAAGAAGATAACTTCTGGGAACACGGTGCAGGTCCATGTGGTCCATGTTCCGAAATTTATTATGATCGTGGAGAGGCTTACGGATGTGGAAGCCCAGATTGTAAAGTTGGTTGTGAATGTGACCGATTTATGGAAATCTGGAACAACGTATTCACACAGTTCGATAATGACGGACATAATAACTATACAGAGTTAGAACAGAAAAATATTGATACAGGTATGGGACTGGAACGACTTGCATGTATCGTGCAGGATGTAGAGTCTATGTTTGATATTGATACTTTGTATGCTCTTCGCACACATGTATGTGAACTTGCAGGTGTTGCGTATGGAAAAGATCATGACACAGATGTATCAATTCGTGTCATCACAGACCATATTCGTTCCGTTACATTTATGATTTCTGATGGTATTACTCCATCAAACAGCGGACGTGGTTATGTACTTCGTCGTTTGCTTCGTCGTGCATGCCGTCACGGAAGAATCCTTGGAATCGAAGGAAAATTCCTTGTGACACTGGCACAGACAGTTATTGATGGTTCTAAGGATGGATACCCTGAATTAGAAGAAAAGAAAGAATTTATCTTTAAAGTAATTACAAACGAAGAAGACCAGTTCAATAAGACAATTGACCAGGGACTTGCAATCTTAGATGAGATGAAAGAAGAGATGGCAAAGGAAGGTACGAAAGTTCTTTCTGGAGAGAATGCATTTAAGTTATATGATACTTATGGATTCCCAATTGACTTAACAAGCGAAATCTTGGAAGAAAATGGTCTGACATATGACGAAGAAGGATTCAAAGCGGCACAGGAAGCACAGCGTGCAAAATCAGCGGGAACATTCGGTGTACATGCGATGTCTGGAAAAGACGCAAGTGTATATGATGAATTAGACCCAGCACTTGCTTCTGAATTCGTAGGATATGACCAGTTAGTGTACACTTCTAAAGTGACTGCACTTACAACAGAAAAAGAACTTGCTGCAGCATTAACAGAAGGAGAAAAGGGAACAATTTTAGTTGAACAGACTCCATTCTATGCAACAAGTGGTGGGCAAGAAGCAGATAAGGGAATCATTCAGACAGCAGAAGGCGAATTCAAGGTTACAGATGTTGTAAAGTATGCTGGAAATAAGATTTGTCATGTTGGATATGTTGTAAAAGGAATGATCAAAGAAGGCGATACAGTAGAACTTTTTGTTGATGCTAAGAATCGTGGACTTTCTGCACGTAACCATAGTGCAACACACTTGCTTCAGAAAGCACTTCGCATGGTACTTGGTACTCATGTAGAGCAGAAGGGATCTTCTGTAAATGCTGATAGACTTCGTTTTGACTTTACACATTTCTCAGCGATGACAAAAGAAGAGTTGAAACAGGTAGAAGCACTGGTAAATGACGCAATCATGCAGGCACTTCCAGTAGAAGCTAAGGAAATGCCAATCGAAGAAGCGAAGAAGACAGGAGCAGCAGCTCTCTTTGGTGAAAAATATGGAGATGTTGTACGTGTAGTAAGCATGGGTGAATTCTCTAAGGAATTCTGTGGAGGAACACATGTTAATAATACAGCTGTCATTTCTGCATTTAAGATTGTTTCTGAATCAGGAGTAGCAGCAGGTACTCGTCGTATCGAAGCACTTACATCTGAAGGCTTGATGAAGTATTATGCTGGAATGGAAGATACATTGACAGAAGCTGCAAAACTTGTAAAGACAACACCAGATAAGCTGACAGACAAGTTGACACATCTTCTTGCAGAAAACAAAGCGCTTAGCAGTGAAGTAGAAAGCTTGAAAGCGAAAGCTGCACAGGATGCTATGGGAGATGTTATGGATCAGATCGTTGCAGTAAAAGGTATAAATCTTCTTGCAATGAAAGTGGATGGCGTTGATATGAACGGACTTCGTGATCTTGGGGATCAGTTGAAAGAAAAGATTGGCGAAGGTGTTGTTGTTCTTGCATCTGCAGTAGATGGAAAAGTTAGCTTAATGGCAACAGCAACAAAAGGTGCATTAGATAAAGGTGCTCATGCAGGAAACCTGATTAAAGAATGTGCGAAACTTGTTGGTGGAGGCGGCGGTGGTCGTCCAAACATGGCACAGGCCGGTGGTAAGAATCCAGCAGGAATCGAAGAAGCACTTTTGAAAGCAAAAGAAGTAGTCGAAAGCCAGATTCAGTAAACGTTTTACCAGGATTTCGGTAAAAAAACGTGAAAAATTAAAAAAAATTTGTTGACGTATGAAAAATATATGATATAATCGTAGGTAGTGCAGAAGTGCAACAATAAAATACCCATCAGTCGTATGGTGCACAATATAGGGCTGGAGGGGAGGTTAGGTGAGACTATGTCAAATGTAATCGTTAAAGAAAACGAAACGTTAGATAGTGCTTT
>CAZPZR010000058.1:0-11453 GCA_964591105.1 uncultured Lachnospiraceae bacterium
CCCAGCGTTATACGATGCCTTATCGGGAAGTCACTGCAGTGTTGACAGACATTGGCAATGAGGGTGTGTTATTGCACACCCTAAGGTCTAAGGAATCTGTCTCTGGCAGATTCCTGTGGTCACTTGAATGTTTCAAATCGGAAAGTTTCTGGAGAACAAAAATCCATTTCTGAGGAAGTAGATTCAATTTCAGCTCCACATGCTGGTCATGGTAAACAACCATTTGATCTAATATATTTTTATAGAAGATTTCGCTTTCTGTTATTCCATTTACCATATCAGTAACTTGTTTTTGTACGTCACTTTTCAGAGAACCTGTTTCATAGTGGAGTTGTTCTTTTTCTTTGACTGTCTGGAGTCTCTCCTGCAATTCACTAATCTGTTTGTCATAACGTTCATTCATCATTCGCATATCCTCCTTGGTAATATTTTTTGAAAAGAAAGCATCTAATACATTTTGTTTCTTTTCCTTGATTTCTTCCATTTCATATTGCAGTTTTTCTTCGGAATCAGCATCCTTACTTTCACAATTGGAAATAGCGTCCATGGCAATCGAAACAACGTTATGAATAACCCATTTTTTATCCATTTGAATGGTGCTCAAGGATTGTTTTAGCATATCCATTGCAAGTTCATCTCGAATCTGCCTTCCAATATCGCATCCAACTTCATTTCCTTGAACATCTTGATGAACTCGTCCTTCACTGGCTGCCGTAATACAGCCCCAGCGTTTATATGTGGAACCGTCTTTTCGTTTGCGTTGTCTGGATACGAAACTGGCACCACATTCCCCACATTTGATTTTGCCGGAGAAAACATAACGATTGGAGTGACCTTTTCCATAGTCGGCACGAAGATTACGTTTTGCCAGTTCATCTTGCACCAGATTCCAAAGGTCTCGGTCAATAATCGGTTCGTGATGATTTTCAATACAAATCATTTCTTCCTCCCCATGATTGTATTTTTTCGCATGTGTCAAATAATCAGGTGTAATTGTTTTCTTTTGCACCAAATCACCAACGTATTTTTCATTCTTTAAAATTTTGATGATGTGTGTGTTACTCCATTTTGTGTTCCCAGTATAACTTTTATAACCTGCCTCACGAAGCTCTCTTGCAATAACAGAAGTTCCTTTTTTCTCATTGCCATACTTATGAAAAATCAGTTTTACGATTTCAGCCCCTTCTGGATTGATCGTCATTTTCCCATCCTTCACATCATAACCAAGCATAGAACGTCCAAAAACAACGCCTTGTTCCATACGGCGAGTCTGGCCCCATTTCACACGGGCAGAAGTTTTACGACTTTCTTCCTGTGCAAGAGAACCCATGATAGAAAGTCTCAATTCTGCATCCGGAGCAGAAGTCGTGATTCCGTCGTTCATAAAGATTACATAGACGCCCAGTGCTTTGAGTTCTCTGGTATAAGATATGGTATCTAAAATATTTCTTGAAAAACGACTGACTTCCTTTGTGATGATGAGGTTAAATTTACCCATATGAGCATCATTGATCATTTGGTTGAATCTGGTACGTTTCTTCGTTGATGTTCCAGAGATTCCTTCATCTGCATAGATATCATATAATTCCCAGTCAGGCTGTCGTTCGATATATTCCTTGAAATATCGCTGCTGAGATTCGAAAGAATTTGTCTGGTCATCTTTATCTGTCGATACGCGACAATAACTTGCTACTTTTACCACCGTTATCTCCTCTCACACTGACATTGCTCTTTTAATCTCATTTCTGCAAAACGATATTGCACATCATCCAAGGTTCCCTGTTCTTTCAGAGCCAGCAACAGCGATTTCTGATAATGGAACAAAAACTCACAATCAGAGTTCCAAATAACTTCTCGATCGTTTTCTATTTCTTTCAAAACCGCTATCTCTTTCATGCCACCGCCCTCCTACTATTTCATATGTATTCCGCAGACTTGGCCACTTTGTAATATAGAAGAAATTCTTTTTTATTTCTCTTTCGACTATCCCTACATTTTTTCGACGTTTTATGCTACAATTAACAACAAACTTGTCAACATTGAGGTAACAAACATGATGAAAAAATTTAAAAAATGGTTCGAACAGAAATTTCTGATTAAGGTAGAATCTGTAACCGATGATTCTCGTTTCGAGGAAATTTCTAATGTAATTGGATGTTCCTTTCAAACTGCAATGAAGAACGATCACTTTGCATTTACACACTACGAAGACTTTCAAGAAAATCTGGCAGCTGTATTAGAGGAAGGCGGACAAATTTTCATTGTAAAATATGGAAGAAAGATTGTTGGTACTATTTCCCTTGCTCACAAGGAAGTAAACAGATGGTATCACAAAGGTGAAGCTGTTAAATTATCACTTTTTGCGATTTTGCCTGACTATCAGCATCTTGGATTAGGAAAACAATTAATTTCTATCGTCTTAGATTACGCAAAAGAACAGAATCTGCCTGTTGTATTGAATACACCGGAGAAAAATCTTAACGTTATTCAATACTATGAAAAATATGGATTTTATAAGGTAAGAATGTATTTATCTGAAGAACACTACAGTGTAGCAATGTATCGTCCTTTAGAAGGTAATGACTCCTTTAAGCAAAAGAAACGATATCGAAAATCTGTGCTCCTGTGTCTTATGAAGAATTGGACCATTTGTGGCACACAATCTGATAAAGACATTCAAAAGCGTTGGAAAAAGTACTATCTTCCTTATCTGGAATGTGAAAATGAAGATGTGCGAACAGATATGCGTAATGCCTATCGTAAGTTTGAAATTTCTCCAAAGCAATATAAACGGTTAAATTTTGAATCCTTGACAGAAGATGAACGGAAAGAAGCAGTGAAATCTGATAAGTCAGCTGCTCATTCCTCTTAAATATTTCAAATTAAAAACTTTTAAAAGAAAAATCTCTGAAATTCTTCAAAAGAAAATCAGAGATTTTTGATTCTTATTCAAGTGTTGTCAATCTATTTTCGGAAGGGTGTGCAATAACAACTCCCCTTTAGGTACAGAAGAACTTGCTCACTTAGAGATTATCTGTGCCATCGTGCATCAACTCACGCGCAATCTGACTCCTGAAGAAATCACAAAATACGGCTTCGAAAAATATTACGTTGATCATACCCTTGCTCTCTGGCCACAGTCTGCTGGCGGAACCGCTTGGACTGCCAACTATTTCCAATCCAAAGGCGACCCTATCACAGATCTCCACGAAGATATGGCTGCTGAGCAGAAAGCCCGCACCACTTATGACAATATTCTTCGTCTCATCAAAGATCCAGAAGTCGCAGATCCAATCCGATTCTTGCGCGAACGAGAAATTGTTCATTATCAGCGTTTTGGCGAAGGGCTGCGAATTGTGCAGGATAAATTAGACAGTAAAAACTTCTACGCATTTAACCCTGAATTTGATATTTCTCAAAATTAGTTCTCTCTATCATCTAAATAAAACCGGAGATATCAACACTGACATCTCCGGTTTTTCACCTAATTATTTCAAAAGCATATATACAATGACTGCTGCCACAACAAGAATCGCGATTCCAAGAATAATAACTGGTGCTTTGGATAATTTTTCATCTTCTTCATAATCAAAATCATCCACGTAATCATCCATAATTTCCTGTTCTCTTACTTTTGGTTTTGGCTGTGCTTTTTTCTTTTTCTTTCCATCACCTACAGCGAGCATCTCATCATACGCCTTGCGCATCTCTGTCTCACGTTTTTCACGAACATGCTTTGGTGGAATGTTAGAATACTTCTGACCATCCACTTTTTCCTCTGTTCTCTTTTCCGCTCTCTGTTCTTTCGTTGCTGGTTTTTTAAATTTCTTTTTGCAATCGTAGCATAATAAATAATTCGGATCTTTCTTACTTGGTCTTAACTGCTGACCACATATCGGACACTTCATCGGTACTTATGCCTCCTCGTATTGTAATCTCAACATTCATTATACTACACAAAAGCCGAAATAGTAAAGACTTACTGTGATTTCTTTCCCAAGGTAAGTTCTACTGTAGATTCTTTGTATTCTCCATTCGCTGCTGGCTGGCTGATCGTTACTTCTACCTTTTCTCCGGCTTCATAATACTGAAGTTCTCCCTGAAGATCTTCCATACTTTCTATTGTTGATCCACCAAATTTCACAATGATGCATCCTTTTGTAATGCCAGCTTTCTTAGCCGGACTTCCACTTTCTACTTCTGCAACATATACACCCATTGGGAGATTGTACATCTGTGAACTATTTTCATCCACGTCATATCCCTGAATGCCAATAAATCCTTGCTTTGCTTCATCTACTTTTTTCTTTGTTTTCTGATTCATGAGTTCCTGAATAATATCACTTGCATCAGAACTTGGAATGGCATAGCCCATACCTTCCACTGTTGAATCAGATACTTTTGCAACATTGATACCGATAACTTCACCATTTGCATTCAGAAGTGCTCCACCACTGTTACCTGGGTTGATTGCTGCATCTGTCTGGATCAAATTTCCTTCATATCCATCTAAGGTTCTCTCTGTCGCCGAAACAATTCCTGATGTTACGGACTGTCCATACCCTAAAGCATTTCCAATTGCAATTGTAGGTTCTCCAACCTGAAGCTTAGAAGAATCGCCAAGCTGAGCAACTGCAATTTCATCTAAGGTTGATTCTTTCACATCACTTAAGTTTACTGCGATGACCGCAAGATCTTTGTTCGCATCTGTACCCTTGACATTCGCTTCTACACTTTCTTCATCGATAAAAGATACTGTCAATGATTCATAGCCTTCCACAACGTGATTATTCGTCACAATCAAAAGTTCATCATCTGTCTGCGCAATAATAATTCCAGAACCTGCACTTGTAATCTCTTTTTCGCGGATTCCTCCAAAGAAATCCTGCACCTGCTCTATTCCAAGATTTGTAATTGATACAACGGACGGCATTGAATTCTTCGCAATCGTTGCAATATCAGAATCCACAGTACTGTCACTATGTGTAGATATGGTTGTACTATCCACGCTCTTCGTTGACTTTCCAACATTCGCCGTTGTACCAAGTAATTTAGAACCAATCAAATTGGTTGCCTGAAAGGCTGCACTTGCGACCACACCACACGCTACCGCAAGCCCAAGAACCTTCACCCACTTTGGAACAGGTTTTTTCTCTCTTTTCGGTTTCTGTTCATACTGATATTGATAATGATTCTGTCCCTGATTATCTCCGTCATCACCTGGTGTGTAATACGTATATCTGTTTTCCATAAAAACATCTCCTTACATTTCCTCTTGATGATTTATAGTTTATACATAAAATGTGTTCAATTTGTGTTTAAACCATGATGAATTTATAAAAATCATAAAATTAAAATACCATTTGTACTAATACCATATACAAAACAGTTCCCACACCAATACTCAAAAGATTATTCCGCTTCCATACATGAAGTCCTGCTGTCACACAGACACAGATAAGCTCTGGGATTCCATGTGGTGCTTCTACAATCTTCGTAGATTTCAGGCAATAGACTACTAACATTCCGATAATCGCTGGAGTCAGCACCTGTCCAAGATACTGTATCACTGACGGAATCTCTTTCCCCTTTGGAAACAGCAAAAAAGGAACCACTCTCGTTGCAAATGTTGTGAGTGCTACCACTAAAATAATTAAAAAAGATACTCCTGCACTTACTGGCATTGTTCATCCACCTGCCTTTCCAATCGTTTTCTAGAAATCAAAAGTACGAAAATAATTACTACCATAGATGGCAATACAAATCCATCTACCCCGAAAAACTGAAGACATACAATTGCAGCTGCAATTCCAAGTAATTCTGGAATTCGATTCTTTCGCTCTATCCACTGTTCTACAAAGATTACTACGAACAACGCTGTCATGGCAAAATCAATTCCTGTAGAGTCAAATGGAATCATCGTTCCCGCCAATGCACCAATTCCAGAGCCTATGATCCAGTAAGACTGGTTCATAATGGAAATTGCGAACAAAAATTTATCTTCTTCCACATCTTCTGGTATCTTCGTTGTACACAGAAGCGAATATGTCTCATCCGTCAATCCAAATATCATGTACCAACGTTTCTTTCCCATATGATTAAATTTGTCCAACAGTGAGATCCCGTAGAAAATATGGCGGACATTTACCATCAATGTCATAAAAATCATCTGTAAAAATGATACCCCTGGAACAAAAAAATTCACCGCCAGATATTGCCCGGATCCTGCATATACCATCAAACTCATTAACATCGCCCACAGAAAAGAATATCCTTTTTCTGCAAACATAACTCCAAATGCGATCCCGATAAAGATGTATCCTGTAAGCACTGGAATTGTATAAGGGAACGCTCTCTTAAATGCTTCTTTGTAACTCCTCATGTTCTTCCTCTTCCGTCTCTTCCTTATTAAGTAAAAAAAAGCCAGGCTCCGCAATAGAACCTGTCACGTTTCTCACTCTACACACCCGGGCGGATTCGAACCGCCGCTCCCGCCTCCGGAGGGCGGTGCTCTGTCCCCTGAGCTACGGGTGCACATTTGTCGGTCAGCGCCGACTTTGTAATATTAACACACTTCTTCATCAAAGTAAAGGAAATGCTTTCGACATTCCCTTTACTTTCCCTGTCTGTTACAGCATAAGACACCCCTTCTTACAATCATAATAATAGGCGTGATCTGATAAGATTTCTTCCTCCTCCAGCTGTGTCTCATTAATCTCCTCTACCATTCTGTTCAGCACTCCTCGGAATGGTGCAATACTCTCAGGAACAATGATTACTTCATGAATACTGCTTGGTAAAATATAGTAATTCTCTCGCAAATATTCTCCAATTCGTCTCAATCTGTCCTTGTACAGCATTGTTGCAGCTCCAAAACTACGAATGCAATTCGTTAATACATAGAGAACATCATCCTCCTCATACACAGGCATTCCTGTCAACTCTTCTACAACTGCATTCATCGTCTGAAAGCTATATGGCAACAATTTCTCCGTATTTCTACGTGCATTTTCATAGAGAACTTCTTTCGTTACATTCCACATTTCCAAATGTTCATTTCGCACCATCATAGTCGCTGTTCCGTGCTCTGTCACTTCCAAAAGCACACAAAACGTAATTGCCAGATCCAAGAATCTTACATAGGGAACATTTTCCAAAAGTTCTCGGTTCTTCTCATAATGAATCACACGATACACAATCTTATTTTCAATAAGTGAAAATGTTTGAATTTTATCTACATTCCAGGACTTCTCACATTTCACTTCCCTGTATAGATTCAGAATGTCATGAACAATCTGTTCCACAGACTTTCCATGCTGATATTGTCCAAAATATTCTTCCAGATAGATTGTTGGTGATACATTGACGCCTTCTTTCGAAAGTATGATTCCTTTTTTCGTCACACCATTCATCTTCTCTGCGGTATGGACACCTACTGTTACTTCTGTGTCAACAACCTCCTTCACCTTTGTTTCTACTGCCTCAACAAACTGATAATATGTCATAAATTCTCCTTTCATTCTGTTGGCAGTGCATCTTTTGTTCTTTGTTTTTTGAAATTACGACAGGATCTCTGTCTTGAAATTGTCCAACGAGACCGTCGGACTAGAATAAATATTATGGTAGATTCATTATAAAAAAGCCTCACATAAAATGCAAGGCTTTTCTTCAAATATCTTATTCTTTTGCTCTAGATAAGTATTCACCAGTACGTGTATCGATTTTGATCAATTCGTCCTGTTCGATGAATAATGGAACTCTTACTGTTGCTCCTGTTTCAACTGTTGCTGTCTTAGTAGCACCTGTTGCTGTGTTTCCTTTTACTCCTGGTTCACATTCGATAATCTGAAGTACTACAGATGTAGGTGGTTCGATTGCGAATGGGCTTCCCTGGTAAGAGCTGATTGTTACGTTTTCATTTTCTTTTACAAACTTCATAGAATCAGCTGCTACATCTGCACCAATGTTGATCTGGTCAAATGTTTCGTTATCCATGAATACATAGAATTCTCCATCGTTGTAGAGATACTGCATGTTCTTACGTTCGATGTGAGCTTTTTTGAACTTATCTTCTGGCTTGAATGCAGTTTCAAGTACAGCTCCTGTAATGATGTTTCTATATTTTGTACGAACGAAAGCTGCTCCTTTTCCAGGTTTTACATGCTGGAATTCTACGATTACGCATACCTTTCCGTCAATTTCTACAGTTACACCATTTCTAAAATCGCCTGCTGTTATCATATATAATCCTCCTTAGTTGTGCCACAAGGGGGCACGATAGCTTATTATCACTTTTATCATTCTATAATAGATTCTATCTTTTTTCAACCTTTTTTTCTTTCTTAAGGCTTCTCTTATAGCAAAAAAGTACAATTTTTTCCAATCTTCTCTTAATTACAATCTGAATTTCCTCTTTTGGATGAATTGGTTTCACTAAAATATTGGAAATTCCAGTTCTTTTAGCTCCCCAGACATCTGTAAATAGCTGATCCCCAATAAAAACAGTTGTCTCTTTGTCTGTGCCCATGATTTCCATCGCCTTCTTATAATTCTTAGTAGATGGCTTATGTGCATCGTATACGTAAGATACCTGAATTGGCTCGTTGAACATCTTCACTCTTGGCTCTTGATTATTGGAAATCAAACAACACTGAAACCCAATTTTCTTTAATCTTTGGAAAAGAGCAATCGCTCTTTCATCTGCCGGTGCACCATGTGGAACCAACGTATTATCAATGTCAAAAATTAATCCTCTGATTCCTTCTTGATACAATTTTTCAAAATCAATAACATACGTAGATGCTACGTATCTATCCGGAAAAAACATCTCAAACATTACTTTTCTTCTAATCCTTTCAATTTCTCCATCAGTTCTTCGCAAACAGCAAGAACTGTCTTTTCATCGGTATTAATCGTCATGTCCGCCGCTGCCTCATACTTTGAACGACGCGCTTCCATCAATCCTTCAATATCCTTTATCGTCTTGTGACCATTTAACAACGGTCTATCTTCTCTATCTTTCAATCGCTCCCAAACAGTTCTCGGACTTGCCGTCAACAGAATGATTTTCCCATTCCTCTTCATCTCAGCTACATTTTTCTCACGGAGTGCAGCTCCGCCTCCACAAGAGATTATCATGTGGCTCCTTCTCTGTAACCCAACCAGAAGATTCGTTTCCAAATCTCGGAAATATTCCTCTCCATATGTGGCAAATATCTCGGGAATCGACAGGTGTTCTCCTTCTTCAATGACCTGATCCATCTCCAACACTTCGAATCCATATAGTTCACTTAATCTTTGGGCTACTGTTGTTTTCCCTGTTCCCATGAATCCAATCAGAACGATATTATCTTCTATACTTTTTTGTTTCATCCTGCCGGTCTCCTACTCTCTGTCTACTCGCGTAAACATTCGTATATTATAGCAACATTTTTCAGCATCCGCAAGCACTATCCCCCGACTACTCTGCATTTTCAAGTGCTGTATGAATATCTGCTCGAAATTGCTTCCAAGCGTCTTCATTTTCCACGAAATACTTTGGACAATTTTTACCAGTAACATCATAGTGACGAATCACATCTTTTTCATCCAAATCAAACTTTAAACACAGCCATGCGCAAAGCTGAACCATGGAACGATAGGTTTCCTTTGTAAATTTTCCACTCTTATCCGAATGACAACATTCGATAGAAACCGTGTCTTTGTTGCGGTCATTCGAAGCATAAGCAACTTCCCATGTTGGTACACACTGTACAATCTCACCATCTAAGCCTACGACAAAGTTACTGCTTGTTTTTGTAATGTGCGAATCTTTCAACCCTTCAAAATAATTTCGATTATCCATCGCCGTTGACCCCGGATTTGCCGTATAATGTACTACAATCCCCTGAATCTTATCCGTTTCTATTCCCGGACGCGAATAAGAATTCACAGTCAGAAGTTCCACATCAATCTCTGGTTTTGAAGCATCAATCTGTGCCCCGGTACGTTCAAAATATTCATCACCAAACCAACCAAACTTCACTGTCTTTATAATACCAGCCACAACTAGCAGAACAAACAGCAACACAAAACCAAAACGAATCTTTTTTTGCATCTTTTTCTTCCTCTGCACATTCGTTTGTTTGCGTTTTTTCTTCTTCATTATCTGTACTCCCATCACAGAAAACCTCAGGGACTTCTCCCTGAGGCTCTCATCTTTTTCTTTTAATTCTATGCATTATTGCTGCTGTAGTTTGGAGCTTCTTTTGTAATATGAATATCATGTGGATGACTTTCTTTCAAAGAAGCTGCTGAGATCTTCACGAAACGTCCTTCTCTCTTCAAATCTTCGATGGTTGGTGTTCCGCAATATCCCATACCAGAACGAAGTCCTCCGAGAAGCTGGAAGATTGTATCTTCTGCTGTTCCTTTATATGCAACACGTCCTTCTACACCTTCTGGTACAAGTTTCTTCGCATCTGCCTGGAAATAACGGTCTTTGCTTCCGTTTTCCATCGCTGCAATTGATCCCATTCCACGATATACTTTATACTTTCTTCCCTGGAACAGTTCGAAAGTTCCTGGGCTTTCGTCACATCCTGCAAGCATACTTCCCATCATACATACGTTAGCACCTGCTGCAATTGCTTTTGTAATATCTCCAGAATACTTGATACCTCCATCTGCAATGATTGGAATTCCATACTTATCTGCTGCTTCATAGCAATCCATTACTGCTGAAATCTGTGGAACACCAATTCCGGCAACTACACGAGTTGTACAGATAGAACCAGGTCCAATACCAACTTTTACTGCATCTACGCCCGCTTTAATCAAAGCCTCTGTTGCTGCACCTGTCGCAACATTTCCTGCGATTACCTGAAGATCTGGGAATTTTGATTTCACCATATCTACTGTACGGATTACGTTTGCAGAATGTCCATGTGCAGAGTCCATAACAACAACGTCTACATGCGCATTCACAAGTTCCTGTGCTCTTTCTAAACAGTTAGCAGTAATACCGATTGCAGCTCCACAGAGCAGTCTTCCCTGTTCATCTTTTGCAGACAATGGATACTTAATCTGTTTTTCAATATCTTTGATTGTAATTAATCCTTTTAAGTTAAAGTTCTTATCTACAATTGGAAGTTTTTCCTTTCTTGCCTTTGCAAGAATCTGTTTTGCTTCTTCTAATGTAGTTCCTTCTAATGCAGTGATGAGACCTTCAGAAGTCATAGACTCCTTAATCTTCTTTGAAAAGTCTGTTTCAAACTTCAAGTCACGATTTGTAATAATTCCAACCAATTTCTTTCCTTCTGTAATTGGCACACCTGAAATTCTAAACTTGCTCATCAATTCATTCGCATCAGCCAGTGTATGTTCAGGGGAAAGATAAAATGGGTCTGTAATAACACCATTCTCAGAACGTTTTACTTTATCTACTTCTTCTGCCTGTGCTTCAATAGACATGT
>CAZPZR010000059.1:0-4333 GCA_964591105.1 uncultured Lachnospiraceae bacterium
TTGTCAGATAAGTATGTTGTAACAACTCCGAGTGCAGCTGCACCTGGAAGATTGTAAAGTGGCTTCATTAAAGGTGACAGTAATTTGTTGATCATAGAAATTACTCCAAATTCTGAAAAGAGTCCAGAAATTGCACCAGCGAGAACCGCGATAGCCATAATATAAAATACAGTTTCCATTAATAATTGATAGCCGGTGTTCATAAGTGTGTTGAGCATATTTACACCGCCCATTTTTACTCCCATAGCGCCGAAAATCCCAAGAAAGATAGCCAGAAAGACGAATCCTTCAAGACTTACAGCCTTTTTAGTTCTTTTGTTTCCCATAAAAAACCTCCATTTATTTACCATTAGAAATCTTTTAATAAAATACTATATATGAGGAAGAAAGTCAATCACTGATTACAATTTGTGCAACTTTAACAAAAACTTAGCGGTAAATATAGGAAAAAACAATATGACTATTGATAATTGCAATTTTTATATGCAGATGCTAATATGTAACAAAAGAGCGAGGAGGGAATTGACAGTTTATGACATCAGCGGAGTTTAAACGCCAGGAAAAACGGAAAAGAATCATGTCCTATTTTATTAATGCAACGATTGAACTGATGGAAGAGGTTGGAATCGAAAACTTATCCATTCGCAAGGTTGCGGATCGAGCTGGATACAATAGCGCAACGTTGTATCATTATTTTGAAAATCTTGACGAGCTGGAACTATTTGCAAGTGTCAAATGTTTGAATGAATACATGCGAGAGACACCGATTCGAAAGGTAGAAGGCAAAACGCTGAAAGACTGGTACTTGGAGCAATGGCGTTGTTTTTGCAAACATTCCTTTCGACGACCAAGAATTTATAAATTCTTATTTTTTAGTCCAGAAGGAGCAACAAATCTAGTAGAAGTATTTCACAGATATTATGAAATATACCCACAGGAAAAAGTTGCAAAGACGGAAGATTATGAAGGATTTCTTGAGAAGGGTGACTTTTTCAAGCGTAACGAGATTTTACTGAGAAATGTTGCATTGGAAAAGAATGATAAGATTACGGATGACGAAATCCACGAGTTAAATGAGATGAGCGTTCTGATGTATCGCGGAATGCTTTCAATTATGCGAGGCGATAAGAAGAAACCATCTATCGAGGAAGCAACAGAAAAAACGATTTTCTACCTTGAAAAAGCATTGGAGGCCTTCCATTTAGGTTAAGATTTTGCCAAAAATGCATGGGAATCACACTTGTATGCGTTAATTTCACAGCGTATAATAAGAAGTTGTGAGGAGTGGTTATTATGCAAAAGAAAAAAGTTGACAGAAGTAATTATCTATTTAGTAACCAGGCGTTAGTAGCACTGATTATTCCCTTGATTATCGAACAGTTTTTGGCGGTTCTTGTGGGAATGGCAGATTCTATTATGATTGCAAGCGTAGGTGAGGCGGCTGTTTCCGGCGTGTCGCTAGTGGATCAGGTCATGGTACTGTTAATTAATGTATTTGCGGCATTAGCAACAGGTGGTGCGGTCGTAGCCGGACAGTATCTTGGGCAGGACAATCGTGCAGGGGCTTGCAGATCAGCGACACAGTTAGTGTGGTTTATAGGAATTTGTGCGGTTGTGATTTCCGCGATTGTTTATCTTGGAAAATCATTTATTCTGCATGGCGTGTTTGGACAAATCGAACCAGATGTTATGCAGCATGCGAATACATATTTGATGATTGTTGCAGCTTCCATTCCATTTATTGCGATTTACAATGGGGGTGCGGCAATTTTTCGTGCGATGGGAAATTCTAAGGTTTCTATGAAAGTTTCCATCATTATGAATTTGATCAACGTAGTGGGAAATGCTACGTTAATCTACGGTTTCCATTGTGGAACAGAAGGTGTTGCGATACCAACACTGGTTTCACGAATAGTAGCAGCGATTATTATTGTTGCATTATTGTGTAATAAGAAGCAAATGTTACATATTTACCCAACATTTCACTATCGTTTTCAGTGGCGCGAGGTACGCAAGATTTTGATGATTGGAGTACCGAATGGGCTGGAAAACAGTATGTTCCAATTGGGGAAAATTTTAGTGCTCAGTTTAGTATCAACCTTTGGTACCTATGCGATTGCAGCAAATGCAGTAAGTAATGCGATTGCGTTGTTCCAAATCTTGCCGGGTATGGCAATGGGGCTTGCGATTACAACGGTAATATCCAGATGTGTTGGATATGGAGACTATGAGCAGGTGAAATATTATACAAAGAAATTAATGATCATTACAAATGTTGGACTCACAATAATGATACTTATTATTTATGCATTATTGCCAGTGATTTTGTGGGCATATCAGTTGTCTGATCAGACGGCACAAGTGGCGAAAGATATTATCACATTCCATGGTATTTCCGCAATCTTTGTGTGGGCATTATCTTTCTCATTGCCAAATGTATTTCGTGCAGCAGGAGATACGAAAGCTTGTATGGTGATTTCCATTATTTCTATGTGGGTTTTCAGAATTGGCTTCAGTTATCTGCTTGGCGGATACTTGGGAATGGGCGTCTTTGGCGTATGGGTTGCCATGGTCATTGACTGGATCTTTCGAGCAATTTGCTTCGTAATCCGCTATTTTGGTGGTTCTTGGAAGAAAAAAGCAATTGTTTAATGGAAATATGAAAGAAAAAGTGTCGGGAGGCATTGTAAATTTGGAAAGGCTAATTTATACTGTTATCTTAGTGGATACTTTTTAAATAAAAAGCAGGAGGAACACAGGTGAAGAGAGAACTTGTTATAGTGATTGATTTTGGCGGTCAGTACAACCAGTTAGTTGCAAGACGCGTCAGAGAATGTAATGTGTACTGTGAGATCTACTCTTATAAGACAGATATTGAGAAAATCAAAGCGATGAATCCAAAGGGAATCATCCTCACAGGCGGACCAAACAGTTGTTACGAAGAAGGAGCGCCAACATATCAGAGAGAATTGTTTGAACTTGGCGTACCAGTACTTGGACTTTGCTACGGTGCTCAGCTTATGATGCACGTACTTGGCGGTAAGGTAGAGAAAGCTCCGGTTCGTGAATATGGTAAGACAGAAGTTATCATCGATAAGGCAGATTCTAAAGTATACGCAGGCGTATCACCAAAGACAATTTGCTGGATGAGCCATTTTGACTATATTTCAAAAGTGGCACCAGGATTTGAAATTACTGCACATACAGCAGATTGCCCAGTGGCAGCAGCTGAAAATGCAGAAGCAGGACTTTACGCAATTCAGTACCACCCAGAAGTACTTCATACTGTAGAAGGAACAAAGATGTTATCAAACTTTGTACTTGGTGTATGTGGATGCGCTGGAGATTGGAAGATGGATGCCTTTGTAGAAGAATCTATTAAGCAGATTCGTGAAAAGGTTGGAGATGGAAAAGTACTTTGTGCACTCTCTGGTGGTGTGGATTCCTCTGTGGCAGCAGTACTTTTATCAAAAGCAGTTGGCGAGCAGCTGACATGTGTATTTGTAGATCATGGTCTTCTTCGTAAAAACGAAGGGGATGAAGTAGAAGCAATCTTTGGACCAGAAGGCAATTACGACCTTAACTTTATCCGTGTAAATGCACAGGAACGCTTCTATGAAAAGCTTGCTGGAGTAGAAGAACCAGAAAGAAAACGTAAGATTATCGGCGAAGAATTCATTCGTGTATTCGAAGAAGAAGCGAAGAAAATCGGCGCTGTTGATTTCCTTGTGCAGGGAACAATTTATCCAGACATCGTAGAAAGTGGACTTGGTGGAGAATCTGCAGTGATCAAATCACACCACAATGTTGGAGGACTTCCAGATTGTGTAGATTTCAAAGAGATTATCGAACCACTTCGTGATCTTTTCAAAGATGAAGTTAGAAAAGCTGGTCTGGAACTTGGTATTCCAGAACACTTAGTATTCCGTCAGCCATTCCCAGGACCAGGACTTGGAGTTCGTATCATTGGGGAAGTTAACGCTGAGAAAGTTCGTATTGTTCAGGACGCAGATGCAATCTACCGTGAGGAAGTTGCAAAATGTGGCATGGACAGAAGCATTGGACAGTATTTTGCTGCACTTACAAATATGCGCTCTGTTGGTGTTATGGGTGATGAAAGAACTTATGACTATGCAGTGGCACTTCGTGCGGTAAATACGGTTGACTTTATGACAGCGGAAGCTGCGGAAATCCCATTTGCTGTACTTCAGACAGTGATGAGCAGAATTATTAATGAAGTGAAAGGTGTTAACCGCGTACTGTATGATTTGACGAGTAAACCACCTGGAACGATTGAGTTTGAATAAAACGGACTGAGAGCAGTCAAGAGTAA
>CAZPZR010000059.1:4433-11390 GCA_964591105.1 uncultured Lachnospiraceae bacterium
GTAATTCAGTGAGAAGTAGCGGAGCGTATTCGAACTGAATTAGGACTGCTCTCAGGAAGTAGAGAGGATTTAATGTGATAGGTAGTAGTATGTATGAAAAGCATGGTGCTAGAATATCGATTTGAAAGGACAGAGATGAAATTTGAAGAAAGAATTGGAATGATAGGCAAGAGGAGTATGAAAGAAATACAAAAAACGAATTTTGTATTGCATATCAACCCCATTTATTGTATATATAAATTATAAGATGTTGGGGTCAAATGCCCCAACAATGATGTCTACGGATTGTTCCGTGCTTTGCACTCCCACAATCCTGCCCAATATTCGCATATCGTGGGATCAACATCCCACTTTTATGTTCATATCGGGTCGGGTCCCAAGGTCCTTCAACCACTTATAAGCAAACTCGTGTGGTTTTAGAACTTTAGAATCTGGCATCATTATAAAAGTATATAGTAAAGGGCACAAGCCCGCAACATGCAAGCAAAGGGGGAACTTTATGAGAAAAAGCAGATTTTTATTGTCATTAACTGTTGCGTTAATTCTAGCATTTGGATTACTTTCGCAATTTGAAATGACGGCGGACGCAGCAACGACGACAGCATCTGGATATTGCGGAGCAGAGGGTGTCGAAGAAAGTGTGAAATGGAGTTTGAATTCAGGCATGCTTACGATAAGCGGTAGTGGTGCGATTGCGGATTATCGTAAAGTGATAGATGATCAGGACGTAATATATTCACGCCCTTGGACGAAATATAAAAATAAGATTACATCTCTTGTAATAGAAGATGGCATTACGGAGATTGGAACAGAAGCTTTTGCAAGTTTGCCAAAGTTGAAAACAGTGGAATTTCCTGCATCATTGGAGTATATTGGAAACTTTGCATTTTTTGAATGTTCATCTTTGGGTGATTTCACACTTCCTGAAAACTTGAAGAAACTGGGGCAGCAGTGCTTTGCAACGTGCAATTCGATTACAAGACTTGAGATTCCTGACAATGTAACTTTTCTTGATAGCGGTATTTGTGAAAACTGTACAAGCTTAACGAGTGTTTATATTGGTGGAAGTCAGTATGCTAGTAGTTATGTCCATTCTTATGGACAGTTTCGAGGCTGTACTGCATTGAAAAAAATAGAAGTATCCGAAGATAACGCAGGATTAAGTGCGAAGGATAATGTACTTTATACAAAAGATGGGAAAACTCTTGTACAGTATCCAAGTGGAAGAACAGAAAAGACATTTAAAATACCAGAAGGTGTTGAGTGTATTTCGCAGTTTTCTATAGCGCATACAAAACTTACAGGAATCGAGTTGCCGAGTACAATTAAGACGATTGATGTATGTGCATTTGAGGGATCATCGAAGTTATTATATATAAAAAATAATTCGGAAAATGTCATTGATTTGAGTGACACAATGATTGATTACTTGTATGATGGCGGGGATAAATCTGTTCAGAGAATTGGAGCAAACCAGACGCTTTATACGAAGAAGAAGACGCTTTCTCTGAGCAATAGCGTGTATGTTTATAACGGAAAAACCCGCACTCCAAAAGTAACGGTTAAAAACGGTGCTGGTGAGACACTTGCAAAAGACGTTGACTACACGGTATCTTATCCAACACAGAGGAAAAATGTTGGTACGTATACAGTATCTGTAAAGTTCAAGGGTGAGTATGGCGGTACAAAAAAAGTAACATTTAAAATCAATCCGAAATCACCACAACTGAAAAAAGTTACTCCAGGATCTAAGAAGATTACGATTAGTTGGGCGAAAATGACTACACAGGTCAGCGGATACCAAATTCGTTATTCTGAAAAAAGCAGCATGAAAAATGCAAAGAGCATTACAATTTCCAAGAATGGACAAACTTCTTATGTGAAGAAAAATCTAAAATCTGGAAAGAAATATTACGTGCAGATCCGAACTTATAAAAAAGTTAATGGTAAAAAGTACTACTCCAGTTGGAGTACGAAAAAGTATGCAAAAGTGAAATAATAATAAAGTCCCAGTGCATCGAAGTTACTCGGTGCCCTGGGGCTTTCAATTTCTAATTATACAGTTCCGGTGATAACCAGCGTGCTTACCCCAGGAGTCACCAACCATTCGCCGGTGGCTACCATAGTGGAAAATGTTGCCGCTGGAACAGTGAGCTGTCCGGCAACGGTGGCAAATTCACCAGTGGCCTGATCATAGGTGTAGTCTGTGTTTTCTGCAAGTGTAGTACCATTGAAGGTGACAGAGAGATTTGAAAGTTTTGGGTCAAAGAGGTCACTGACTACAATGGCAGAAGCTGCGTCAGCAGCCACATTTCCATCGTTCTGAATGAGGAAGGTGTAGGTTAAAGTACCATTTTCTGTTACAGGCACAGGACTGATTGATTTTGTGATCGTAAGAGCAGGTGCGGAGACAACGGTTATAGTTTCCTGTGCAGTGATTGCGGAAATATTTTCGCCACTTACAGTGACGGTGTTTGTGATATTTGCATTTACGGAAAGAGGTGCATATGCGTTGGTAACAGCTTCATAGATCAGCATCAGAGTACCATTTGCAGGAACGCTGAGACAACCAATGGTGAGAGGTGGCCCGGCAGTAATTGTAGGTGAAGCCTGTTGTACGCCGTTGACATAGTATTTCACACTACCTTCTAAATAAGAGAGTGGTGTGAGAGAACCAGTGCCGAAAGCATAAGCGCCTAGATTATCGGAAAGCGTTAAACAAGAGATTGGAGTAGCACCAGAATTGATGATGCTCACAATATAAGTGACAGTTCCATCTGGCTGATACGTGTTATTAACAGCAGTTTTGGTGACGGATAATACTTCCAGAATTTCACCAACAGCGATATTCGAATTTGTGACAGAATTTCCATATCGAAGCTGGGCTTGATTAGTAAATTGAGCCATAATTTTTTCCATCCTTTCTTAGATGTGGTATACTACAGTATATGTAAAAATATGGAAAAAGCGACGCAAATTTACAGAAATTAACAAATGACAGAAGGCGGAAGTGGAAATGAGGACGAAGGAACAGAGATTGACAAAAACTTGGGTTGTGGCAGCGTTGGCATGTGTATGCTGTGTCTTGTGGGGAAGTGCGATTCCTGCAATTAAGACGGGATACCGTTTGTTGCAGGTGGATGCGTCTGACGTAGCAAGCCAAATTGTATTTGCAGGAGTGCGGTTTGCAATGGCGGGACTTCTGGTACTTTTGTTTGCATCAATTCAAGAAAAGAAATTGGTATATCCGGGTAAATCAATGATTAAATATGTGATTCCTGTGTGCCTGGCACAGACAGTGGGGCAGTATTTCTTCTTTTATATTGGGGTAGCGCACACATCTGGTGTGAAAAGTGCAATCATCACAGGAATGGGAAATTTTATCGCAATCTTATTTTCCTGCTTATTATTCCGAAAGGAAAAAATGACAGGACGCAAACTGCTAGGATGTATTCTTGGATTTGCAGGCGTTGTAGTGATTAACCTTATGGGAAATTCCTTAGATGCAGGGATGACACTGCTCGGTGATGGATTTGTATTTATCGCGCAACTTTCCTATGGAATGTCTACGGTGTTGATTCACATATTTTCAAAGAAGGTCTCACCAGTTGTCTTGAGTGGAAGTCAGTTTTTCATGGGCGGGATTTTGTTGGTATTGATTGGAGCTGGCATGGGCGGACGTTTGGAGCATATGTCAGCAGCAGGAGCTTGCCTGATTTTGTATCTTGCGATGGTTTCCGCGGTGGCATACACACTTTGGTCTGTTCTTTTGAAGTATAACCATGTGTCGAAAGTCGCAGTATTTGGATTTGTAAATCCGCTGATCAGCGTTGTGTTATCCGCATTGATTTTAGGAGAATTCCAGCAGGCATTTAACATGGGAAGCTTGCTCGCTTTAGTGCTTGTGTGCGTGGGAATTTACGTTGTAAATAAGCGCGAAATATAGCGGGAAAATTATTTTTGTAAAATGAAAAAAGTATCTTGAAAAGCGTCTTTCTCCTGTGGTAGAATAAGACAATTTGAGATTTCGTAAGGACTCAAGATATGATATTACACGAGGAGGAAGCTTTTCATGAACGAAAACAACGGAGCAATTCGAGACGCCAGTGTGTTAGGTGTTCCGAAGATGTTAATTTTAGGGTTGCAGCATATGTTTGCAATGTTTGGTGCTACGATTCTTGTACCAATTTTAGTAAATAGTTATTTTGGAGAAAATGTTCTTAGTGTTCAGGTAACATTGATTTGTGCCGGAGCAGGAACTTTATTTTTTCATTTGTGTTCTAAATTCAAAGTACCTGCATTTTTAGGTTCTTCATTCGCATTTTTAGGTGGGTTCGCCACAATTGCTAATCTCAACACTGGTATTTTTAAAGATATGTCCAATGCAGATAAGTTATCTTACGCATGTGGTGGTATTGTAGTAGCAGGATTATTATATCTGGTACTTGCATTGATCATTTACGTTGTAGGTGTTAAAAAAGTAATGCGTTTCCTGCCACCAGTTGTAACAGGGCCAATCATCATTTGTATCGGGTTAAGCCTTGCGGGTTCCGCAGTAAGCAATGCGTCTACAAACTGGCTTTTGGCATTCATTGCACTTGCCACAATCATTGTATTTAACATTTGGGGAAAAGGAATGTTTAAGATTATTCCAATTCTGATGGGGGGTGTTGTATCCTATGTGGCAGCATTGATTTTCAATGCTCTTGGAATGACAAATGCAGACGGCTCAGCGATTTTGGAATTTTCAAGTATCGCAGCAGCTCCAATACTTGGAATCCCTAAATTTGCACTTTGCAAATTTGATATATCAGCAGTTTTAGTAATGGCACCAATCGCATTGGCATCTATGATGGAACATATTGGGGATATGTCTGCAATTTCTGCGACAGTTGGGGAAAACTTTATTGAAGAACCAGGACTTCACCGTACACTTATTGGAGACGGACTTGCGACAGCACTTTCAGCGTTCGTAGGTGGACCAGCAAACACAACTTACGGTGAAAATACAGGTGTTCTTGAACTTAGTAAAGTACATGATCCTAAGGTAATCCGTATTGCAGCTGTGTTCGCAATCATTTTAAGTTTCATTCCAAAAGTGGCAGAAATCATTGCATCTATGCCATCAGCAATCATTGGTGGTGTAAGTTTTATGTTGTACGGAATGATCTCAGCAATCGGAGTACGTAATGTAGTAGAAAATCAGGTAGATTTTACAAAATCAAGAAACTTAATCATTGCAGGAGTCATCTTTGTATGCGGACTTGGATTCTCAGATGGACTTACATTTACAGTTGCAGGAGCAGAAATTACATTGACATCTCTTGCGATTGCAGCAATCGCTGGAATCATCTTGAACGCAATCCTTCCAGGAAATGATTATCACTTTGGAAAGAGTGTAGAAGGAGATTCCAACCGAGGAATTGATATGATTCCAAACTTGCATGAAGATACAAAGTATGGAGATCATGAAGAATAGGAGAGAGTTATTGTGAAAGAGAAGATGATGGAAGAAGAACTTCGAAAGCAATACCGAAGACTTACCCAGCAATTGATAGAAAAGAAGATGACAATCACTTCGATGGAATCTTGTACATCTGGGCAGATTATTTCCATGATCACAGATACGGAAGGTGCATCGGCAGTTGTAAAAGGTGCATATGTCACTTACAGCAATGAAGCGAAGGTACAGCTTGGAGTGCCACAGGAAATCTTGGACACATACAGTGTGTACTCGAAGGAGACGGCACAGGCGATGGCAAGTACATGCAGGAATGCATTTCAGGCAGATATTGGCCTTGGGATTACCGGAACATTTGGAAATGTAGATCCAGCGAATCCAGATGCCAGCGAGGTAGGATGTGTGTATTTTGCAATTGACTGGAATGGACAAGTGACTACCTATGAGAGGAAATTAGAAGTGCAGAATTCCCGCTATGAATATAAAATGGCAATCGCACAGGAAATCGTGGAAGAATTACTTACATTCGTTGGGTAAAATTCGACGATGTTTATAAGTGGTGTACGGCAGAAACACTAGAAAGTATAAAAAAATACTGTTGAAAATTGTGCATTATTTATAAAAAAGAAAAATGAGAAAGAAAAAAGGACATTTGTCCTTTTTTCGCTAATTTTGTATGTTATAATGAAAATATCAATCCGAAGATGTAAAGTTAGAAGGAGGATAACGGATTATGAAAAAAAGACTCGTAGCAGCTCTTTTGACAGCAGTTATGGCTATGTCATTAGTAGCATGTGGTGGAAGTGAAGAGAAAAAAGATGACGCATCAGGTTCAGCAGACATGAACATTGCGATGGTTACAGACTCTGGAGATATCACAGACCAGAGCTTCAACCAGACAACATATGAAGCATGTAAAGAATGGTCAGAAGCAGAAGGTGTAGAGTTCAACTACTACAAACCAGAAAGTGACTCTGACGAAGCTCGTAGCGCAAGTGTTGACCAGGCAATCGCAAGTGGAGCTAACGTTGTAGTTTTACCAGGATATATGTTCGCAGCAGCAATTGTTGAACAGTCAGCAAACTACCCAGACGTTAAGTTCGTAGCTCTTGACGTAAGTGCTGGAGATATCTGCGAAAAAGGTGTAGGTGAAGGATACAACTACAACCCAGCTGATTATGATGTAACAGAATACTATAACACAGAAAACGTATACTGCTGTACATACCAGGAAGAAATCTCTGGTTACATGGCAGGATATGCAGCAGTTAAACTTGGTTACAAACACCTTGGATTCCTTGGTGGTATGTCAGTTCCAGCGGTAACACGTTTTGGATACGGATTTGTACAGGGTGTAGACGCAGCAGCAGTTGAACTTGGAATCGCAAAAGATGTTGCAGTTGAATATGTATGTGGTGGACAGTTCTACGGTGATGCTGATATCACAGCTTACATGGATACATGGTATGGAAGCAAAGATGTAGAAGCAGTATTCG
>CAZPZR010000060.1:0-1225 GCA_964591105.1 uncultured Lachnospiraceae bacterium
AAATTGTTTTTAAATTTGGCAGACCTATTAGTTGTAATGATAGTAGGTTGCTTGTTTGTTGCATATTTATGTATGCTTTATTGCTTTTTTACAAGAAGAGATAAGGAGGAAATGGGAAATGCTATCGGTTAATCATGTAACCAAAAAATATCATCGCTTCACAGCATTGGATGATATAAGCCTTGAATTTCAAAATGGCGTGTATGGATTACTGGCACCAAATGGAGCAGGTAAAACGACATTGATGAAAATGCTGGCGACATTGTCTTTTCCAACCAAAGGAGAAATAACCTGGAATGGAACGGATATTATCACTCTGGATGAGCAGTACAGAGATCTTCTGGGATATTTGCCACAGAAGTTTGGCTATTATAAAAACTATACTCCGAGACAGTTCCTGAGGTATATAGCAACGCTCAAAGGAATGAATGCTTCTTATGCTGAGCAGCGGATCGAAATTCTAATGGAAAAGGTTGCGTTGTCTGAAGTGGTAGATAGAAAAATGAAAAAGTTTTCTGGCGGGATGCTTCAAAGAGTAGGAATCGCTCAAGCATTATTAAATAATCCGCGGATTTTGATTTTGGACGAACCCACGGCTGGCCTTGATCCAAAAGAACGTGTACGTTTTCGTAATATGCTGCACAGTTTGTCGGATGACCGTATTGTAATTTTATCAACACATATTGTATCAGATATAGAAACGATTGCAGATCAGGTGATTTTGCTCAAAGATCACAAAGTTTTTTGCTGCAGCACACCAGAAGAAATCTGTAAAATGCTGAACGGAAAAATCTTTGAAGTTCCATTTGGAACAGAGATACCAGTTGACCATGAGATTCTCAGTGAACGCCAAAGTAGTCATGGGACTGTGACACGCATTTACAGCGAGGATTATTTCGCGGGGGCAATAGAGGTGCAGCCGAATTTGGAAGATGTGTTTTTGGCGGTGTATGCAGATGAAAGATAAGAGCATAAGATTTTGGGAATTAGAGGTTACAAAGCTTTTGCAAGAAAAATTGTTTGTCGTATTTCTGTTGCTTTGCCTATGTATGAATATCGGCCTGTGTTTTACGGATAATTATGTCCGGAAAATGGTTCATCAGTTTTCGACAGAAGAATTTTCGCAAAGTGGAGAAAAGATATATGATCATCTGAACGGAGCAACTCTGGGGACTGCATACTACAATCAGCGCTATCTTCACTCGTCAAAGTTGAATCAAAAGAT
>CAZPZR010000060.1:1325-11314 GCA_964591105.1 uncultured Lachnospiraceae bacterium
TGGGATTTTAGCAAAATATGGAAGATGAATGTTTCCAGTAGTTTTAACTATATAAATGATGCAAATGATCCGATTTACATGAAACCATTTCTTACATGGGAAAGTATGACGGTGAAAGATTATTTTATTTCTTCGTTACTTTTAATCGGGATATTATTGATTGCCTGGTGGTTGATTGCAAATATTTTTGCGTTGCTCATTCGGAGGGATTTGCTCGGAGGAATTGGAATTGTGGCAGTATTAGTTTTACCATATTTTGGCCTTATGCTATTTCCGGGATTAAACATGACGATTCCATTTTATTTGTCAACCTTAACCCTCTCTACGGTTATTTATGATAGCCATATGTGGTTTACGGATTTGGGACACTATTCGTTGATTGCATATCAGGAAGTTCGTATTGTTACAATTCATCTAATGGCCGCAGTGCTGGTAATCGGTTTCGCGTATCGCTATTTTCGAAGAAGGGAGTTGATGTAAATGTTTTTTGCGGAAATGAAGAAAATCTGGAGACCTGGAATTTTTGTGCTCATCATTCTCATTTCTGTTTTATGGTTTTCAACTTTTATGCTTCGCTGTATAAAGCCCTTTCAATTCAAGTCTGAAAGTGACAGCACACAGATTATGTTAGAATTATGCAGCAACTTTATTGAAAAATATGGAAATACAATAGAATCAGAAGAGTTTGTTGAGATAGAGCATGAATATAAGCAACTCCTATATGGGGCAAATACAATGATTGCAGAAACTAATTTGTTTGTACAGAATGGTGTGGAAAATTATGAAGATTATTTTCAATATATGCAAAACGCGATTCAGGGGGCGGATGGTTATGATTACAACACTTATGCTGAGATGCGTGAATTGATTATTCGGGCGACTGGAAAATCGGCGATATATTTTGAAGTTTATGAAGATATTATACAGCAATATAAATCTGCAGATATAGGAAGAAACAGTATGATGCCTTATGAAATTCTGGCTTATGCAAATGACTATTTTGTTTCTATGATCATTTGGTGTTTGATTTGTACATTTTTAATTGCAACTCCGGTTATGGTGAATGATCGTGCAAGTGATATGATTGCAAACCAATATTCAAGTAAGGTGGGAAAAAAGATTCATAGAATTCAGTGTTTTTGTATGAATCTTTCCGTGTTGATTATGGTGAGTATTATTGTAATCACAGCTTTGTTCGGATGGAAAACGACAGGAACACTGCAGTATGCAGACTCTGGAATTGCTTCCTTTTTGAACAGTGAAACTCCTGTTTTCTTAGTGACGTATGAAAAATTTATGTTATCTATTGTTGCCATTACGTACGTATTGACGCTTGGCGTAGCAAATATTGTCTTTTATTTATCTGCAAAAAGTGAAAATGTTATCCATATGCTAATAAAAGCAATCCCAGTTTTTATTGTAGGGTGCTTGGTTGGACTTTTTATGAATGGATTGTTCTGTGAGAGCAATAGGCTTTATAAAATGTTCCATATTCCAGGATGTGAAATGATGGTGGTGTTTGCTATATTTGTTGTTGGTGTATTTTTAAATGTGAGAAACTACCGAGCAATGCAAAAATGTGATTATTAAAGAAGCACCTTACAATCATTATTCAACATTTAGAAATTATTAGGAAAACCTTGTCACATTTCTTAAGGCTGACACGTTATATATTATATAGACAGATTGAAACGGACACATGCAGTAGGAGAAATGAACGATGAGATTATGAGAAACAAAATCAAGGAAATGATTGTAGAGGGGCAAGAAACCCTATATAGTTTGCGGTTAGCAAAGGTGAAGCTTGACAGTGCAGGAAGTTGGAAGAAATTGGATGGATTTGATATTTGGGTAAATGTATTGCTTGCGCTGGAGAAATACGAACTGCAGGGGAATGAGCGAATGGAAGCTTCGGAAAATACAGCCATGATTACATCATTGACTGGAATTCGAAAATCCTCTTGTGCAACGATATAGAATAGGATATAATGAACAAGACAGAAAAGAAATTCTTCGGGGTCGGGTGAAAGTCCCAACCGGCGGTAGAGTCCGCGACCCATCGGGTGTTCTGATGGCTGATCTGGTGAGATTCCAGAACCGACAGTAAAGTCTGGATGAGAGAAGAAGTGTGCAATATAAGTAGAGTTGTAACAGAATCCCCGATGCGAAAGTGTCGGGGTTTTTCTTATTTTGCATAATTCCGTGGAGATTTTCTTTCAACTACGTACATACGTAGAATTAAGGAAAAGGAGAGAAAATATGAACACACAATCCGTAACAAACGAGAGCACAAGACACACAGTTCACACAAGCAGCAAGATTCGAAAGATTGCACAGATAGGGATGCTTGGCGCAATCGCAGTCATATTAATGCTGTTTGAAATTCCTTTGCCATTTGCACCATCGTTCTATGAAATTGATCTGAGCGAAGTTCCAGTGATGGTTGGGTGCTTTGTGATGGGACCGATGGCAGGTGCGGCGATAGAATTTATAAAAATCCTGTTGAATTTTGTGATTAACGGAACGGTGACAGCTGGTGTTGGAGAAGTTGGCAATTTCTTGATTGGCTGTGCGATGATCGTGCCAGCAGGTATGATTTATAGAAAGATGCACACAAGAAAAGGTGCGATTATTGGAATGGCGTTTGGTACTGTATTTATGACTATCGTAGGATGCTTTATCAATGCGTACGTACTGCTGCCAACATACGCGAAAGCATTTGGTATGCCAATTGATGCATTGGTTGGAATGGGAACAGCAGTGAATCCAAATATTACAAGTTTGACATCATTTGTAATGTTCGCAGTAGCACCATTTAACCTTCTGAAAGGAATCTTGGTTTCTTTGATTGTATTCTTAATCTACAAAAAGATAAGACCAATATTCCAAATGAATCTTTAGAATAAAATATAGCATGCAATAAAAATGAGCTGGCAAAATTAAATTGCCAGCTCATTTCCATCTAAGTCTTTCCATTTAAAACCATTTTCATAAATCATGTATCCGTGGGCAGAACCATTCTTCGGAATGGAAATGGATCCGGGATTCATGTACACATAATTGCCCATATCTTCATTGGCAGGAATGTGTGTATGACCATTTAACAGAATATCCCCTTTCTTCAACATCGGAAGATTCTGTGGGTTATAAACATGGCCATGAGTTGCAAAGATTGTCTTCCCATCTAATTCCAGAAAACAATAATCTGCCAAAATTGGGAAATCCAATACCATCTGATCCACTTCTGTGTCACAGTTTCCACGTACACACAAAAGCTCTTGTTTCACTTCATTCAACATGGCAATGACTTCCTTTGGCGCATATCCCTGTGGCAGATCATTGCGTGGTCCGTGATAAAGAATGTCACCGAGGATCAAAAGTCTGTCTGCCTGCTCACGCTTGTAAGCATCTAGCATCTTGCGACAAAAAAAGGCAGAACCATGGATGTCAGACGCAATCATAAGTTTCATTGTTAAAATACCTCGTCCTTCTGTAATGCTATCTCTATAATGCTTCCCAGCGTCCAGATGCCCCGCAAGGGAGTACCAGTCCAGAATGTGTAACTGGAAGTCCGATTTCCTGAGAATCTACGTGTCCGTGATATTTCTTGAGTTCTGTTCCAAGCATATAAGTAAGTACAGCTGGCGCAAGTCCAGTTGTATAAGAATTTACAAGGAAAAATAATGGCTCATCAGAAAGAATCTGAGTACAAAGCTTAATGAGTGGATGAATCGCGTCTTCGATTTTCCAGATTTCTCCTTTTGGTCCGCGTCCGTAAGATGGCGGATCCATGATGATTGCATCGTACTTGTTTCCACGGCGAATTTCGCGCTCTACGAACTTCACACAGTCATCAACGAGCCAACGAATTGGCTTATCAGATAATCCTGAGGAAGCTGCATTTTCTTTTGCCCATGCAACCATACCTTTGGAAGCGTCTACATGAGTTACGCTTGCACCTGCAGCTGCTGCAGCCAAAGTAGCACCGCCTGTGTAGGCAAAAAGATTCAATACTTTGATTGGTCGGCCAGCGTTACGAATTTTCTCAGAGAACCAGTCCCAGTTTGCTGCTTGCTCAGGGAAAAGTCCTGTATGTTTGAAGCTAAATGGCTTCAGGTTGAAAGTTAATTCACCATAATGAATCTGCCACTGCTCAGGGAGACTGAAGAATTCCCATTCGCCGCCGCCTTTTTTACTTCTATGGTAATGACCATTCATGTGTTTCCAACCCTTCTGAGTCTTTGGGGTATCCCAAATTACCTGAGGGTCAGGTCGAACTAAAGTATATTCACCCCAGCGCTCCAGCTTTTCGCCCTTGCTGCAGTCAATAACTTCATAATCTTTCCAATTATTTGCAATCCACATATATATACCTCTCTTAAAAATGTTTCATATCTTGATAAAAATCATTAGAATTATAGCATGGTGGCAGAGAGATTTCAATTAGAGACGCATGAAATAAAAAAGCTATGTTTAATAGTGTGAATTTATTGATATTTCAAAGTAGATTTATAGGAAGTTCTAATAAAGTTTAGTTTTATAAATGTGTGATTTGAAAAGCTTTACATTCATGAAAATAAAAGTTAAAATAATTACAAAATTGTCATAATAGTGATGGAGAATAAAACAATGAAAGAAAAATTCAAATTTTTAAAAAGCCCAATTGGGAAAATATGTTTATTGGTAGTTGTAGTAGTAATCGGTTTTGTGGTGAGCCAGAAATTAGAGGAAAAACAACAAGAAAAGGAAGAACAGAGAAGATTATCTCAGAGAAATATTGTTTATGCAGAAAATGTAGATGAAGACAATAAAATTTTACAGGCATTTATGAAACATACTCCTGAAGCAGAAATATATGTGGCTTGTGAAGAAGATATTACGGATGATGGATGTAAAGATTTGGTTGTCATCTATAAGAAAGGAAAACTTACACGTACTGTGGTAGCGATAGATTCTGGTGATGGGGAAAACTACACTTTTACAGATCCTATCCCAGGACCAATTGAGAATCAGAAAGTTCAATTTAAAAATATTGATAAAGAAGGTGTGATAGAGTTTATCATTACGGGTGAAAAGAACGGGGCGGTAGGCTATGCCGTTTATCGTATGATAGACGGCATACCAACAGATCTTTTTGGAGAAGGAATGGATGATTGCTGCTAAGGGATAAATTTATATCCCTTTCCCCATACCGTTAATAAGTGTTCCGGTCTAGAGGAGCAATCTTCTATTTTGTCACGGAGACGTTTAACATATACAAGAATTGTATTATCATCTACGTTTTCACTTTTCCATACTTTAAGAAAAATATCGGATTTAGTGAGCAGAGTATTAGGATTTTCCATAAATAAGTACAGTAATGCAAATTCTTTGGAAGAGAGAGAAATTTCTTTTCCGCTTTTAATTACTGTCTGATCATTCAGAGATAATGTAAAGTGTCCAAGCTGAATAAGGGATGGAAATGACGGTGCTGCTGAAGTATATTGTTGTGTACGTCGGATAAATGCACGGATTTTGGAGACAAGGACAGTTTTGCTGAATGGCTTTGTAATATAGTCGTCAGCACCAAGTCCTAATCCTTTTACTTGTGCAGTGTCTTCGTCGCGTCCACTTAATAAGATTACAGGGGTTAAAAGATTTTGATTACGGATTTCTTTCAGGACAGAAAAGCCATCTTGTTCAGGCATAACAATGTCCAGAAGAATCAAATCAAAAACTTTTGTTTTTAAAAGAGAAAGTGCATCTGACCCCTTATCTACACATGTAACATTCATGTTCTCACGTGTGAGAACTGCATGAATTGCTTTTAAAACGGAATTATCGTCATCAATTACGAGAATTGAGTAGTTAGACATAAAATTGTCCTACCTTTCATTTATGCTATGTAGATTATAGCTGTTCGAAATTTTAAAGTCAAATAGTATAGGTAATATTTATGAATGAGAAGAAAAAAGCAAAAAAAAGAATAAATATTGTTATAGCAATGGTGGTTCTTGTGGGAATTGCCATTTTCTGTTATTGCACTGTGGAGAAAACAATTATCCAAAATGAGCAGGAAAGTTTGAAAAGTCTCGCGGAGGTAAATGCTCAAAGTTTTGCGACGACATTAAAAGCAAAAAGTAATTTGATTTATGCAGCTTTATCGGGAGATATGGAAGATGAAGTAGACATACAAAAGGGTTTGTTAAAGGTCGGAGAAAAAGGAAATTATATTGCTCAGAATGAACTCAAAAGGTTGAATGCATGGAAAATAGAAAAATGCAAAGAAGCAGCAAAGCGACCGGGAGAAGTTATTATGGGGCCGATAGTGGAAGCAGAAGAAGGACACTATGACTTATATATGACGAAAGCAGTTTACATGAATCAAAGTATAGTTGGCTATGTACAATTTGAACTGAATTTAGATGAGATGTATGAGCAAGAGCAGGCGTTATCAAATCTTCAGCTTTCAAATGAAGGATACTGTGTGATTCAAAATGCAGATGGAGAGACAATTATGCCAAGTGATGGAGTGCGCTCGGAAGATATTGTGGTTAAACGAGATGAAGTGAGTGGATGCTTTATTACTAGTTCTTATGAAACTCGGAAGGGTACACCAGAAAAAAAACAAAAGTTAATCGCATATGAACAAATTCCGATAGAGGGGGAAGAATTAAGACTTTGCATCATAGAAGATTATGATCAGCTAACACAGCCAATTGAACAGATTGCATTATATTTTTGTGTATTTGGTGCAATGTTAATGGTTCTTTTATCTTATTTTATTTATGAAATCACAGAGCAAAAAAAAGAAGAAGAACTTCTGGTGAAAGAGTTAAAGCATGAAAAAGAGCTGAACAAAGCGAATGAAGCTTTAGAAAAGCAAGAGGCATTGATGGAAAAATACAATCATACAAAGACTACAGAGGTGCTTTCAGGAGCGATCGCACATGAGTTTAATAATCTTATGACACCAATTATGTTGTATACGGAATTGATGAAGGATAATGAGATTGTATTTGGTGAAATGAAAGAAGAGATTATTGAATTAGAAAGTTCCGCAAAACGTTGTGAAGAATTAGCGAGACAGCTGTTAAGTTATAGTAGACAAGGACGGGCGGAAAAAGTATTGACTGTATTTAATGCTACATTTTCAATTCAGGAGAGTGTTAATATAATTAAAAAATTAATACCAGCAAACATAACGCTGAAAACAAATATTTGTAGTGCTGATTATTATATGGAGGGACAAATCGGGGCGTTGAATCAAATTTTGCTTAATCTTGTGTTAAATGCTGTTCATGCTATGAAAGGCATGGAGCAAGGAGTCTTGTCTATTCAATTTGGGCTTAGCACAGATGACGAGGAAAAGGTACGCTTGATTGTTGAAGATACTGGGTGTGGAATTCCAAAAGAAATTAGGCAGCAAGTGTTTCAGCCATTTTTTACAACCAAAAAAGAAGGTGAAGGAACAGGAATTGGTTTGACAGTTGTTCGAAGATTGACACAGGAACATGGAGGTATGATTTACGCTCAATCCGAGTGTGGGAAAGGAACAAAGTTTGTACTTGAATTTCCGAGAAGTGTTGGAAAAAAATTATAAATTATCGATTATATTAATAAGTGGAAGGGAATATTAGATTTTTGTATTAGACGAATACGAAAAAACGAATTATTATTAAAGAATAAATTGACAAAAATTAATAATTCGGGAGAATGATCATAATGAGATTGGAATATATACGGAGCTTTATTGGAGTAGTCAATCACAAAAGTTTTTCTTTGGCTGCAAAATATTTATTTTTATCACAACCGACAATTAGTACGCATATCAAACAACTGGAAGCAGAACTGGGAGTACAATTGTTAGTAAGATCAACGAAGGACGTGATTTTATCAGAGGAAGGGCTGAAGTTTTATCCCTATGCGTTACAGTTATTAGAAACTGAAAAGCAAGCACTAAGTCAGCTGAATAAAAAAGAAAAAAGTATAGGAGAAATGGTGACGCTTGTGATGTCGTCTGTCCCAGGATGTTATGTGTTTCCAGAATTTTTACAATACTTTCGAGAACGTTACAAGGATATAAACTTTCGAATATTGGAGGGAGACAGCGAAAACGTTTTGCAGAAGATTCTGCATTTTGATGCGGAGATTGGAATTGGGAGCATCCAGAGTTACAGTGACAAGGTTCACTGTGAAGCGTTATTTGAGGATGAAATCATTTTGATAACACCTAATAAAGAAAAGTATCGTAGCCTAAAAGGAGATTTTCCATTAGCTTTGTTGAAGAAAGAAACGTTTATTGCACGAGAGCTTGGAAGCGGAACAAAAAATGTGACGGAAAATGTAGAAAGGATGTTAGGGCTAGATACGGCTGCATTGAATGTGGTTGCGCAATTTGGAACATCTGAAGTAGTTCGAAGAGCAGTTGAAGCGGGGAATGGAATTGCTTTTATTAGCAAAATGGCAGCGAAAGAGGCTCTAGAACAAAAGAAATTATTGGGATTCACATTTCCAAACATTAATGCTAATAGACAAATGTATTTGCTATACCATAAGGAAAGAGTATTGAGTCAAGCTGCTCAGCATGTTGTTGATTCTATAAAAGAATATTGTGCAGAAAAATATAAGTAAGAAAAAATCCCAACTGAATTTTCAGCTGGGATTTTTTCTTGTTTAATAGAGATTAAAATGTATTTCCTCGCATTAATTTGAGAGAGAACTATTTAGATGTTCTTTCATCAAGGTTTTCGTTTAAGTATGGAGTAGCAGTGTCAGAAATGTCTACAGCTTCTTCATCAGAAATGCTGTCGATTTCTTTTGCTTTGTTATACCAATCTTCAAATGTTGTACCAAGAGGCATAATTGGATCTACAACTTCTTTGATATATGTTTCGAAGTCATCTAATCCAGCAGCTTCCAATACAGCAGATGATGTGAGTTTGCTTCGATCAGAAATCAATGGAATCTCTGAATCTGGAATCTGTGGGAACTGTGTGTAGTAGTTTAAGTAGCTGTCTACGTTAGCATCTGTAAATCTCCATGTCAATGTACGACCTTCAGATACAGTCTTCATATAAATTGTACGAAGTGCAACATATGGAGCAACGTCAAATCCATCAGCAAACATCATAGCTGCGTTGTATGGATGTTCGTACATATATTTAATAGCTTCCTGATGAGCAAACATTAAACGTCTAGCAAGTTCTGGGCAAGTTTCTGCAAACTCAGAGTTCATTGCATATGTACAGCAAAGTCCCCAATCATCATAACTAGATTCAGCGGAAATGTTAGGTGCTGCCCAGTCAATTGCCAGGATATGACCGAATCCTTCGTATTCAGCAATAGAAGCATATGGGTCACAGCAAGAGAACCCATCAATCTGTCCTGCTTTTAATGCGAACATAGCATCCTGAGAACTCATTTCAACGATTTCATAATCATCTGGATTTGAGCTCATTCCGATTTCCTGTTCCCAAGTTAAGATTGTAGGGTCGATATCAGGTGTGGCTGTGATTGCAAGAGTTTTCCCTTTTAAATCAGCACCAGTTTTGATATCGTTGCTTGCTACAAGATACATAGAACCACCCATGTGGTTACCAGCAGCAATAAAGAATGGTGCACCATCATCAACACCAGCCATAGCTCCCCAAATACCTGTGTAACCAACGTCCATAGCACCACTTGTAAGAGCAGAAAGTGTTTCACCAGATTTTGTTACGTTAACATTAAGATCAAGTGCTTCATAAAGACCTGTCTTTTCACCGATGATAGCACCTACCATGTGGTCACAGTTAAAGTAACCCATTTCAATTACATATTCTTTTTCTTTGTCGTTGAGTTCTCCAAACTCAAAATTTTCTACTACAGCGTTTACATCGTAGCCAGTTTTTTCAGCATCAACTGTAGATGTTGATTCGCTACTATTATGACATCCAGTAAATACTGTGAGAGCCATAGCTGAAACTAAGAGCATAGAAACAATTCTCTTTTTCATAATGTTTTTTTCC
>CAZPZR010000061.1:0-10772 GCA_964591105.1 uncultured Lachnospiraceae bacterium
CACCAGCATATGTATATATGTTTATTGAAGCAATGGCAGATGCAGCAGTTTCAGGTGGAATGGCAAGACCACAGGCTTATACATTTGCAGCACAGGCTGTACTCGGTTCTGCAAAAATGGTATTAGAAACAGGTATGCACCCAGGAGCACTGAAAGATATGGTTTGCTCACCAGCGGGTACAACAATTGAAGCAGTTCGTACATTAGAAGAACGTGGATTCAGAAGTGCAGTCATTGAAGCAATGAAAGTGTGTGAAGACATTTCTAGAGGAATGTAAGGGAACGCATAGAAAATAAAGGATATGAAATGTAGAAATCAGTAGAGAAGAACTCTCTACTGATTTTTTTTCGACAAATTTTTCGAAAAGGCGTCACATTTTTGCTGTTCAAGTGTCTTTAATTATAGAAAGGAACAATTTTTACTTACGAAAGACGATTGTATATACTTATGATAACGGAGGAAACCTGCTTTGTAAGGTGGAAAGTTTATTTCTGACAATCCAAGTAAACGAAAAAGTTTCCTTTAAAAGATAGGGTTTCATTTATTCAATGTATCCAAAGAGCCGTTCCAAATCATCTTCAGCAGCATCAAGTACATCTTCCAACTGCTCGATTTCGCGTTCCATTGTACGGAAATCATTCACTGAAATCTCTCCGGTTTCGTACTGATCTTCGGTTAGGTCTTCATAAATTTCAAGACGATTATCCAACGCATCTAACGCTTTTTCAAGCTCAAAAAATTGAGCGCGTTTTTCTTCTTGTGTTCCAGATGGCGTTGTTTGTTGTATGGATGCAACCATATCGGAAACTTCTTTTTCCAAAGTTTCAAAATCCTCCTGAGTTGATATAATATCTTTAGAAACTTTTTCGTTTCCGCCAAGAAGCTCTTTATTTTCTTTTTTTAAATCGGTCACTTGTTACTCTAACTGTGTGATTTGATCTTCTAGCACGGCATTTTCCTGTGAGGATGTGTTATGACAGCCTGCAAGCAGCAGAGCTGTAAAAATTGTAAATGCAAGGATTTTCTGTTTTTTCATAATGCGATACCTCTATCTGATTTTACAGTATTCTACGGTGTGATTCTTTACTTAGTATTCCTCTGTTTGAAAATATCATAGCAAGGAAAGATGAAAGAAAGATTAAAATTTTAATGTTCCTTTCATCCGTTTATACTATAATGAAAAAAAGACGAAAGGAGCAGATGAAACATGAGACTTTTAGTAGTGGAAGATGAAGTGAATCTTTTGAATATACTGAAAAAACGTCTAACGAAGGAGCATTATAGTGTAGATGCTTGTGAAGACGGGAATGAGGCATGGGATTACATTTGTATGACACCATACGATGGAATTGTTCTGGATATCATGTTGCCTGGGAAGGATGGAATCTCTATCTTGCGCGATATGAGGAAAATGGGAAACCATACACCAGTCCTGCTTCTGACAGCAAAAGATAGTATTGAGGACAGAGTAACGGGATTGGATTATGGAGCAGACGATTATCTGATAAAACCATTTGCATTTGAAGAACTGGCTGCTAGAATCCGCGTGATGCTTCGCAAACATACAGAAGTGAAACCAGAGGAAGAAACCTTGAAAATTGCTGATCTTTGCATGGATTTAAAGAAGCACATCGTATATCGAGGTGGGCAGCAGATTGAATTATCTTCAAAGGAATTTGCAATGTTAGAGTATTTTTTGCGCAATCAAGGCAAAGTGCTATCCAGAGTTCAAATTGAACAACATGTATGGAACTACGATTATATGGGTGGATCTAACATGGTGGATGTGTATGTACGCTATTTGAGAAAAAAGGTGGATGACAGTCAAGAAAAGAAACTGATTCACACCGTTCGCGGCGCAGGATATGTATTGAGAGAATAAAGGAGACTGGGATGAAGCATTTGTCGATAAAAATGAAAGTGACTATATGGTACACAACATTTGTTGTAGTGATCTCCATTGCAGCGCTTATGGTATTATCCATGTCAGCGGAGAAGATTTTGCTGGGAAATCAGCGGGAGAAATTAAAAGATGGTGTGGAAGAATTTTTGGATGAAATCGAAATTGAAGATGGAAAATACGAAGAGGCAGAAGATGGTTTCTACGATGATGACATTGTCTACAGCATTTACGACAATTCGGGGAAAATGATTGATGGTCGTGTGCCGTCGAGTTTTCCGGAAGACACTGTGTTGAAAAATTATAAATCACAGGAAATTGATGATGGAACAATGCAATGGATGACTTATGATATTGCAATGGACATGAAAAATGGTGAGTATCTGTGGGCGCGTGGAATTATGTATATCGGACATGCAGTTGCAATGGAGCGGATGATTTTGCTGGCAGCAGTGATAGGATTTCCGGTGTTAGTGCTTTTGGCAGCAGTTGGCGGTTATTTTATTACAAAGCGGGCGTTTGTTCCTGTAGAAGAAATTCGTATGACTGCACAGGAAATTTCACAGAATCGAGATTTGAAGCGAAGAGTAGCGCCAGAAGTTGCACGGGGAGAATTTAAGGCACTGACAGATACATTTAATGGCATGTTGGATACGTTGGAACAAAAATTTGAAGATGAAAAGCAGTTTACTGCGGATGCGTCTCACGAACTTCGTACACCGATTGCAGTAGTGATTGCACAGAGCGAGTATGGAATTTTAGAAGATACGACGGATGAAGAACGGAAAGAAGTGCTGGAAATCATTTTAAAACAAGGACAAAAAATGTCTGTGCTGATTACACAGCTTTTGGAACTGGCAAGAAGTGAACAATGTCAGAATAAGGAAAAGTGGGAAAAACTTAGAATTTCTGAGATTCTTTGTGAGGTAGAAGCAGATGTGAGTCCAAAAGCGCAGAGCAAACGGATTCAGATGGAGCATACACTGGGAAAGGAGATAAACCTTTGGGCAGAACGGACAGGGATTGAGCGAATTTTTCAGAATTTATTAAAGAATGCAATTCAATATGGAAAAGAAGATGGACATATTTGGATTGAAGGACAGATAAGAAATGGGAATGCTATTTTTGTGATCAAAGATGACGGAATTGGAATCGCAGAAGAACATTTACCACATATTTTCAAAAGATTTTATCGTGTAGATAAGGTGAGAAGTGGAAAACAAGAAGTTCATGCAGGACTTGGACTTGCGATGACCAAGATTCTTGTTGAAAACTATGGGGGAAAGATAGAAGTGGCGAGTGTTTTAGGACAAGGAACTACATTTACTTTGACTTTCCCACTTTACGAAAATGAGAATATCCGTTACAATGAATAGATAAGTTTGAAATAATTTGAAAAGAGAGGAATATATTATGGCAAACCCAATTGTTACAATTGAAATGGAAAACGGAGATGTAATCAAAGCAGAACTTTATCCAGAGATTGCACCTAACACAGTAAATAATTTTATTTCTTTAGTAAAAAAAGGATTCTATGATGGATTGATCTTCCATCGTGTCATTCGTGGATTTATGATTCAGGGAGGCTGCCCACAGGGAAGAGGAACTGGCGGACCAGGATATTGCATCAAGGGAGAATTCAAGCAGAATGGATGCACAACAAACAATTTGAAACATACAAAAGGTGTGCTTTCTATGGCAAGAGCTATGCACCCAGATACAGCAGGTTCACAGTTTTTCATTATGCACGATACTGCATGGCATTTAGATGATCAGTATGCAGCATTTGGAAAAGTAATTGAAGGGCTGGACGCTGTGGATAAAATTGCAGAGACAGCAACAGATTATCAGGACAAGCCATTCGAAGAACAGAAGATGAAACAGGTAACAGTAGAAACATTTGGTGTGGAATATCCAGAACCAGAAACTGTTTAAAATTAAGATGACGAATTTGAGTGCTGCACCTATGGGTGTGGCACTTGTTGAAATGGAGGCGAATAGGCCCATGAATATGGTTCAGACGGAAAAGCTGATATTCGAATATGAAAAAAGGGATGAAGAAGGCAATGTTATTGGAAAATCCCGTGCGATAGATGAAGTATCCATTGACGCAAAGGAAGGACAGTTTCTTGCAATTCTTGGTCATAATGGTTCAGGAAAGTCTACCCTGGCGAAGCATATCAATGCGATTCTTGTGCCGACAGAAGGCACAATGTGGGTGGATGGCAAGAACACAAGTGACCCGAAGGAACTTTGGAATGTGCGTCAGTCTGCCGGCATGGTATTTCAGAATCCGGATAATCAGATCATAGGAACAGTCGTAGAAGAAGATGTTGGATTTGGTCCGGAAAATCTTGGGGTTCCAACGGAAGAAATCTGGCAGCGCGTAGAAGATAGTTTGAAGTCCGTGGGAATGATTGAGTATCGACATCATTCTCCGAATAAACTGTCAGGCGGACAGAAGCAGAGAGTTGCGATTGCTGGTGTTGTTGCAATGGAGCCAAAATGCATCGTATTGGATGAGCCAACAGCAATGCTGGATCCGGTTGGCCGCAAAGAAGTATTGAAGACGGTCAAAAAGTTAAGAGAGAAAAAGAATGTTACGGTAATTTTGATTACGCACTATATGGAAGAAGTTATTGATGCGGACAAGATTTACGTAATGGATCATGGACATGTTGTGATGGAGGGGACTCCTAAGGAAGTATTTTCCAGAGTAGATGAACTGAAATCCTACCGCCTGGATGTTCCACAGGTTACAATTCTTGCAGATGAACTGCGAAAAAGAGGCGTGGACATTCCAGCAGGTATTATTAGGAAAGAAGAGTTGGTGGAAGCATTATGTCGATTAAGATAGAACATTTAAATTATGTATACAGTGCAGGAACTGCCTACGAGAAACATGCGCTGAAGGATATTAATCTGGAGATTCCGCACGGGGAATTCGTTGGAATCATTGGACATACTGGTTCTGGAAAATCAACATTGATCCAGCATTTGAATGGATTGATCAAGGCAACCAGTGGTGCACTTTATTATAATGGTGAGAATATATACGAGGAAGGATATAACATGCGTGCCCTGAGAAATCAGGTGGGGCTTGTGTTTCAGTATCCAGAGCACCAGTTGTTCGAAGTAGATGTTATGACAGATGTTTGCTTTGGACCAAAGAACCAGGGACTTTCCAAGGAAGAATGCAAAGAACGTGCGCTGGAAGCATTACAACTGGTTGGTTTGAAGGAGAAGTATTATGAATCTTCTCCATTTGAGTTATCCGGTGGTCAGAAGCGCCGTGTTGCAATCGCAGGTGTATTGGCAATGAAACCAAAGGTATTGGTATTAGATGAGCCGACGGCAGGCCTGGATCCAAAAGGAAGAGATGATATTTTGGATCAGATTGCGTATTTGCATAAAGAAACAGATATGACAGTGATACTTGTATCGCATAGTATGGAAGATATTGCCAGATATGCAGATAGAATCATTGTGATGAATAAAGGAGAAGTCATGTATAATGACACTCCGAAGCATGTATTTGCACATTATCAGGAGTTGGAAAATGTCGGTCTTGCAGCACCGCAGGTAACATATTTGGTGCACGAACTGAAGGAACGCGGCTTTCAGATTCGAGATGGTGTAACTACAGTAGAAGAAGCAGCAGATGAAATAGTAAGAGTGTTGGAGAAAAAAGCATGATTCGAGATATAACAATTGGACAATATTATCCGGCAAAAAGCGTACTGCACAGACTGGATCCACGTGTGAAATTGGTGTCCACACTGGTATACTTGATTTCGTTATTTTTAATCAAAAATATATGGGGATATCTCGCGGTAACAGTATGTCTTGTAGCAGTGATTCGGTTATCTAAAGTTCCATTTTCTTATATAGTAAGAGGACTAAAACCAATTATCCTGCTTTTGATGATTACCGTAGCGTTCAACCTGTTTTTGACACATAGTGGAGAGGTACTGTTCCAGTGGTGGATCTTTACAATTACAGAAGGTGGTTTGCGGATTGCAGTACTGATGGCACTTCGATTAATCTATCTGATCATTGGGTCTTCGTTGATGACATTTACTACGACACCGAATGAACTGACAGATGGAATCGAAGCATTGCTTGGTCCACTGAACGCGATTCATGTACCAGTACATGAAATTGCGATGATGATGTCGATTGCACTTCGTTTTATTCCAATCCTACTGGAAGAAACGGATAAGATTATGAAAGCACAGATTGCCCGTGGGGCAGATTTAGAAAGTGGAAATATGATTCAAAAGGCAAAGAGTATGATTCCAATCCTTGTTCCACTTTTTGTATCTGCGTTCCGCCGTGCAAATGATCTGGCGATGGCAATGGAAGCCAGATGCTATCGCGGTGGTCATGGAAGAACAAAAATGAAACCACTTCGCTATGAGAAGAGAGACTGGACAACATATATTGTGACAGTTGCTTATGTGGTGATGGTGGTCATAGTTGGAAGGTAAGCTTGTGAAAAGAGTAAGAATTGTGGTAGCCTACGATGGCACCAATTATTGTGGATGGCAGATACAGCCCAACGGACTGACTGTGGAAGAAGTATTGAATAAAAAAATCAGTGCACTTACAGGAGAAGACATTCATATCATCGGGGCAAGTCGAACCGATTCGGGAGTACACGCACTTGGAAATGTGGCTGTGTTTGATACGGAATCCAGAATTCCGGGAGAACGTATGGCATATGCACTGAATCAGAAACTTCCAGATGACATTGTAATCGTAAGTTCAGATGAAGTGGCATTAGACTGGCATCCAAGATATCAGAATAATATTACGAAAACTTATGAATATCATATTTACAATGCAAAGACACCAAATCCGATGAAACGTCACCATAGTACATTTGTTTCTTATGAGCTGGATGTGGAAAAGATGCGGGAAGGTGCGAGCTATTTGATTGGTGAACATGATTTTGCAAGTTTTTGCAATATCCGCACAAATGTAGAAGATACCGTGAGAAATGTATACAGTATTGAGTGGAGTCAAAATGGACCGGATCTTACTATGCGAATTACGGGAAATGGATTTCTGTATAATATGGTACGTATTATCGCAGGAACGTTGATTCGTGTAGGGCGTGGATATTATGCACCGGAAAAAGTGAAAGAAATTCTGGAAACGAAAGTACGGACGGAGGCTGGCGTGACAGCACCGCCGAATGGACTGGTGTTAGTAAAAATTCATTATGGAGAAGATGAGTAATGGAAAAGATTTATTTTGACAATGGAAGCACATCCTGGCCGAAAGCACCAGGAGTTGCGGAAGCAATGGCAGATCTTTTGACATCAGGGGCATTTAACATTAATCGAGGAAATTATGAAGGAGCATATGAAGTGGAAAGCATTGTGCTGGAAACGAGAGATATGCTTTCGAAACTATTTTGTGTACCAGATTCCAGGCAAGTGATATTCACACCTGGAATTACACATTCATTGAATTATTTTATCAAAGGATTTTTAAAGACCGGAGATCATGTAATTGTATCCGGGCTGGAGCATAATGCAGTTATGCGTCCACTTCGTCAAATGGAAGCGCAAGGGGTGACCTATAGTGTTGTACCAACAGACGAAGAAGGGAGTGTAGACGTAGATGCGCTGGAGGCATTGATTCAGGCAAATACAAAAGCGGTGATTGTTACGCATGCGTCGAACGTATGTGGAACCATTGTGCCGCTCAAGGAAATTGGTGAAATCTGTCGAAAGCATGCGCTTTATTTTGCGGTGGACAGCGCACAAAGCGCAGGAACTCTGGAGATAGACATGCAGGGCTGGGGAATTGATTTTCTGGTATTTACAGGACATAAGGGATTGCTTGGACCACAGGGAATTGGTGGATTTGCAATTTCTGAGCGTCTGGATCAGGAAATGGTTCCGTACATTGCTGGTGGAACAGGAAGTCAGTCGGATTCTTTGGATATGCCACAGACACTTCCAGATAAGTATGAAAGTGGTACGATGAATCTTCCGGGAATCATTGGACTTCACGCAGCGCTTTCTTACATTGAGAAGGTTGGGCTTTCAGAAATCCATAGAAAGAAGATGGAGCTTACGGCATATTTTCTGGAACGAATCAAAGAAATTCCGGGTGTGCGAGTTGCAGGAAAACCAACGATAGAAGACCGCGTGGCAGTTGTATCCCTGGATTTTACAAACTGGGACAATTCGCTTGTTGCATTTGAACTGGAGCAGGCATGTGGAGTAATGACACGAGTAGGACTTCATTGTGCACCATTGGCACATGAGACGCTTCGAACATACCCACAAGGGACAGTAAGGTTCGCATTTGGAATGCAGAACACCAAGGAAGAAATCGATTGCTGCATTGATACATTAAAGCAGATGTTGTCAGAATGAAAAACATATATAGGTGATATAAATAATGAGAGTTAGACATTAGAAATAACAATAGATGTCTAGCTCTCTTTTTGTTGGTGTAAGATGAGAAAAATGATAACATATTCTTAGTAGATTATGATTGAAGAAAAGTCAAAGGAGGAAAAAATAATGGCTGATAATCGTAAAATGTGGGAATCTTTGGGGATGGATCTTGAAACACATGATCAGTTATGTGAGGTACTTCCAGTAGCGTTCGGAGATGTGTTTTTATCTCAGGAAAACCGCCCAGAATCTATGGATTACTATAACATGGTAGTTGCAGATATTCATGGAATTCGTCCATCCGAATTGATTGCACATCAGGAAAAAGGCGGAAAAGTATTTGGAACATTCTGTGTATATGTTCCAGATGAAATTGTATTTGCAGCAGATGGAATCGCAACAGGACTTTGCGGTGGATCACAGTTCTGGGTACCTGGTGGGGAAAAGGTGCTCCCAACAAACACATGTCCATTGATCAAAGCTTCTGTAGGAGCTAGACTGGATCGCACATGTCCATTCTTCAGAATTGCAGATATGTATGTTGGAGAAACAACTTGTGATGGAAAGAAAAAAGCATGGGAAATTCTTGCAGAAGATGTACCAGTACATGTAATGAATCTTCCACAGATGAAACGTGCAAAAGATATTAAAGCATGGGCAGAAGAAATTACAGATTTCAAAAATGTAGTAGAAGAATTCACAGGAAACACAGTAACAGCTGAAAAACTTGGAGAAAGCATTAAGACAATCAATAACAAGAGAAAAGCACTTGCAAGATTGTACGAACATCGTAAAAATGACAAACTTCCAATCAGCGGAACAGATTGTCTTGTGATTTCACAGATTGCATTCTATGATGATCCAACAAGATTTGCAGCAATGACAAACAAACTTTGTGATGAACTGGATCAGAGAGCAGCAGAGGGTGTGAGCGTATTTGCAGAAGGAACAAAACGTATCATGATTACAGGTACACCAATGGCAATTCCTAACTGGAAATTACATAACATCGTAGAAACAAGCGGTGGAGCTGTTGTTGTAGAAGAAACATGTACAGGAACACGCTATTTCGAAAGATTAGTAGATGAAACAAAGACAACAGTTGAAGAACAGATTGATGCTCTTGCAGAAAGATATATGGGAATCAACTGTGCATGCTTCACACCAAACACAGGACGTATTGATGATATTATCCGTCTTGCTAAAGAATACAAAGTAGATGGTATCATCGATGTAAATCTGAAATTCTGTAACTTATATGATACAGAAGGATACTTAGTAGAACGTGCAATGAAAGAAGCTGGAATTCCAGTACTTGGAATTGAAACAGATTACACAGACAGTGATGCACAGCAGCTTCGTACAAGAGTAAGCGCATTTATTGAAATGTTAAACAACTAATTCGAGTACCAAAAGCATCGAGGGAGAATATATGAAGATACAACATTATGTATTATTTCCCAATCATGATAATGCGATGCGTCTCTATAAAGAATTAAAAAACTTAGGGGTCAGGGCAGTGATTGCTCCGACCCCTAGAAGTGTAAGTAAGTGCTGCGGAGTTTCACTTATGGTGGAAGAAAAAGATTTGGATGCAATCCGTGCGTGTATCGAGGAGCATCAAATTGAAATCTGGGAAATCGCAGCTGTAGAACGGGATGTTAATCCAAAACGAGACAGATATTGTTAAAAGAGGAAAATAGGCGTGTATTATGTGGGAATAGATATCGGTTCAACTGCGTCAAAAGTAGCAGTGATTGGTGAGAAAGAAATACAGTTTGTGCTGCCAACAGGATGGAATAGCAAAGAAACAAGTCAGACAATTGCAGAGAGACTTTTGCAGGAAGGCATAGATGTTCATTCTGAAGAGACGAAAGTAATTGCAACAGGATATGGGCGTATTGCAGTGGAATATGCGGATCGTGTGATTACAGAAATTACTTGCCATGCAAAAGGCGGATGTGAAATGGCTGGAAACGACTGTGCGATTATAGACGTTGGCGGTCAAGATACAAAAGTAATTTTAGTGCAGAATGGAATGGTGCAGGATTTCCTGATGAATGATAAATGTTCGGCAGGAACAGGAAAATTTCTTGAGATTATGGCCAATCGACTGGGCGTAACGTTGCAAGAGTTGTTCGAAATGGCAGAGATTGGGAAAATACTTCCCATTAGTTCACTCTGCACAGTGTTTGCTGAATCTGAAGTGATTAATTACATTGGAGAAGGCAGAAAACGAGAAGATATTGCAGCGGGAGTTGTTGATTCCGTTGCGGCAAAAGTAGCGCAGCTTAGCCAGAAGAAAGTATTGCCGGAAAAGGTAGTGCTGACAGGCGGACTGAGCCATAGCGAATATTTTACAAAAATCTTGTCACAGAAATTAAAACATACGGTGGAGCCGACAGAACAAGGCAGATATGCAGGTGCACTTGGGGCGGCACTACTGGCGAGA
>CAZPZR010000062.1:0-10627 GCA_964591105.1 uncultured Lachnospiraceae bacterium
CTTCTCATCCTTCAAGCAGCCAAATTTGATAAATGGGCTAATGCTGTCCCAGTATTTTTCGTAGTCTTCACGTTTTGTTTTGCACATACCAGAAAGTTTATCAGCAACTTTCTTAGAAATGTAATCTGCAATCTTATTTACAAAACCATCATTCTGAAGCGCACTTCTTGATACGTTCAGTGGAAGGTCTGGACAGTCAATTACGCCTTTCAATACCATCAGGAACTCTGGAATAACTTCTTTAATATTATCTGCGATAAATACCTGATTGTTGTAAAGCTTAATTGTTCCTTCAATAGAATCATATTCTGTATTGATTCTTGGGAAATAAAGGATTCCCTTTAAGTTAAATGGATAATCCATGTTCAGATGAATCCAGAACAGTGGTTCTTTATAATCCATAAATACTTTGCGATAGAATTCTTTGTAATCTTCATCTGTACATTCATTTGGATGCTTTGTCCAAAGTGGATGAATATCACTTAAGGATACTGGTCTTTTTTCAATCTTCACCATTTCTCTTGCTGGAGAAACTTCCACCATTTCCTTTTCGCCGTTTTCATTTTCCTGTTCTTCCATCTTTGCATCTTCGTGAATGTGTTCTACGATCACATCATCTTCACGCACTTCTGCTTCTTCAATCGTTTCATATTCTTTTTCTGCATTTTCTTTTGATAAGAAAATTTCTACAGGCATGAAAGAACAATATTTTTCAATCACTTCTCTCACACGGTATTCGTTAGCAAATTCAAGACTGTCATCGTTCAAGTACAAAGTCATTGTAGAACCAACTTCTGTTCTTGTACCATCTTCCATCTCGTATTCTGTTCCACCATTGCTCACCCAGTGTACTGGTGTTGCACCATCTTTGTAAGACAATGTATCAATGTGAACTTCATCTGCTACCATAAATGCAGAATAGAATCCAAGTCCGAAATGACCGATCATATCATCTTCTGTTGTCTTATCCTTATATTTTTCCAGGAATTCTGTTGCACCAGAAAATGCAATCTGTGTAATGTATTCTTCCACTTCATCAGCAGTCATACCAAGACCATTATCTGTGAACTTTAATGTCTTTTCTTCTGGATTCACTTCCACTTTGATTGCTGGTTTGTAACCATCTGGAAGCTGATATTCACCCATAATGTCAAGTTTTTTCAATTTTGTGATTGCGTCACAACCATTAGATACTAACTCACGAACGAAAATGTCGTGATCTGAATACACCCATTTCTTAATAATTGGGAAAATGTTTTCACTGGTAATAGATAAACTACCTTTTTTTGCTGCCATTTAAATCACTCCTATTTTTCATAATCATGTGTGATAAATATTATCACTTCTATAAACATAGCGGTTCACCCGTTATTCACTAATAGTTATGATAATACCCAAAAAAATAAAAGTCAATAGAAAATTAGCACTCTTTCAAGAAGAGTGCTAACAGTTTTATTAATATTCTAAAGTTTTTATAAATTTTCAATCTTTCTTATTCTTTTCCGTTGAAACAATATGTACATACCTGACATGGTTCCAATCCAATGGATTCAATCAGATCATCCAGTCTATGATAACGCAAGGTCGTAAAGTTCTGCTGTCTGCGGATTTCCTCGATCATCTTCGCATATCTTTCTGTTGTTGGATCTGCATATTCATCTAAAATCTCCTGTGGGCAGTCATCACCTTCAAACTGAGCAATTACCCTTCTTGCAAACAGTTCCATCTCATTTCTAGAACGTGAGAAGTTGTGATACTTGCATCCGTACATAATTGGTGGACATGCTGGACGCACATGCACTTCCTTTGCTCCACTCTCGTATAAGAATTCTGTTGTTTCACGAAGCTGTGTTCCTCGTACAATCGAATCGTCAATCAACAATAATTTCTTGTCTTTGATCAGAGACTGTACCGGAATCAGTTTCTTTCCTGCCACCAGATTTCTCTGCGCCTGATTCACTGGTGTAAATGAACGTGACCATGTTGGTGTATACTTAATAAATGGTCTTGCATATGGAATTCCAGATGCATTCGCATAACCAATCGCATGTGCAACACCAGAATCAGGGACTCCTGCAACCACATCTGGATGCACATTATCTGCTTCCCGATCTCGTTTTGCCAGCATTGCTCCACATTTGTAACGCATCTCTTCTACTCCAATGCCTTCATAAGAAGATGTTGGATATCCATAATATACCCACAAGAATGAGCAAATCTTCATTTCCTTTCTTGCTGGGCTCAATGTCTCAACCTGGTCTGGTGTCACGTAGACAATCTCAGCTGGTCCTAGTTCTTTATAATGTTTGAATCCAAGGTTAATGTAGGCGTGGCTTTCAAAAGACAGGCAGAACGCTCCTTCTTTGTGTCCAATCACAAGTGGCATACGTCCATAGCGGTCTCTCGCTGCATAAATTCCTTCCTCTGTCATAACTAACATTGTCATAGAACCTTCTACAACATCCTGCACATATTGGATTCCTTCTAATATACTATCTTTTTCACAGATTAAAGCGGCAATCAATTCTGTCACATTAATCTCTCCATTGGTCATTCCACTGAAATGTGAATGAGAACCAACATACAATTCGTCGCGCAATGCTTCATAATTATTCACTTTACCCAAAGTTGTAATTGCGAATTTTCCAAGTCTGGAATAAATCAGAAGTGGCTGTGGATCGTAATCTGAAATACATCCGATTCCAAGATTTCCCTTCATCTCAACTACGTCACGTTCAAATTTTGTACGGAACGGTGAGTTTTCGATATTATGAATCGCACGGTCAAATCCTTCTGGCCCATGAGTTGCCATTCCCCCTCTTCTTGTTCCAAGATGAGAATGGTAGTCTATACCATAAAATAGTTCTGCAACACAGTCGTTCTTTGACGCTACACCAAAAAATCCTCCCATTTGATATCTCCTTCATTTCCTAGGTAATGTTATTATTGTTCCGTGTGAAATTGTACCATACTAAAGCGCGCATGTCCATTTAAGAATAACAATGTTCGTTAAAAAATACTATCTATCTCCTCATACTTTTCACTACAAAGCTGTTCCATCTTTTCATTTACACTCACTGCGTCTCGCTCATCTGTCATTGTCACAATCAAGTCACCAACAAAAAGTTTCGTCCGGCCTTTTGGAATCAGCTCTTCTGCACCTCGCTCAATTGCAACAATCAAACAGTGGTTCGGCCACTCAATTTCACCGATTGTTTTCTGCTCCAGTCCTGACCCCTGGCATACCACATGATTCGCCAATACTTTATTTCCATGTTGTGTCGCAGGATCTTCCTGATAGTTCGGCTGCTTCTTTAACAAACGTTCCAGCAAGCTTTCATAAATCGGCTTAGAACGTAAAAATGATGCCACAACATACGCCACAATCGAAACTACAGACAAGGAAAGCATCTGACTGAGTGACCCTGTCATTTCAAAAATCAGGATAATTCCTGTCAATGGTGCACGAACAATCGCTGAAAACATTCCTGCCATTGCCAAAATCACAAAGTTGTTAAAATATACTGCATCCAGTCCCAGATATTGCACTGCAACAGTCGCAACTGCTCCGCCTACAAATCCTCCCAGCACCAACAGCGGGAAGAAAATCCCTCCTGGTGCCCCAGAGCCAAAGCTGATTGCAGAAAATACCAAACGTCCAATCAACAGAAGCAAAATAATTTTCAGTGGAAGACTTCCTTCCGTCAACATTTCCAACAGTGGATGTCCACTTCCCAACAACTGCGGACAAGTGAACGCCAAAATTCCTGCGCACAAAAATGGAATGACCAATTTTGTTGTCGTATTCAAGAAACTTGCTTTATTATACAGTTCCTGCACTTTCAGCGTAAACCAGTTATAAAATGCTCCTGCAAATCCAAGGATTACTCCCAGCAGCAATAACATCCAATAATATTTCTGCGGAATACTTCCAAACACTTCAAATTGAAATACGGAATCCATTCCTGTTACCGTGGATGCAATAAAATCTGCCGTCAAAGAAGCAGTCATTACTGAAATCAACACAGAAACAGAAAAGTTTTTATGGATTTCTTCTAATGAAAACATTACACCTGCAAGCGGTGCATGAAATGCTGCTGCGAGACCTGCACTCGCTCCACAAGTCAACAAGTAACGTTCCTCTGTTTTTCCTCGGTCCAGTTTTTTGGAAACTCCTTTTCCGACCATTGCACCAAGCTGAATGGACGGGCCTTCACGCCCAAGTGCCAGTCCGCCTAGCAGACATAAAAATCCACCAAGGAATTTTGCCGGTAGCACTTTCCACCATGTCTGATCCAGTTTTCCAGCCATCTCGCCTTCTAATTGCGGAATTCCACTTCCTGAGATCATTGGCTCATAACTCACAAACTTTCCTACTACCCATACAAGTGCCAGAAGGACTAAAAACCAACCAGCCATTCGAACAGGTTTCCCTGCTGCAAACGCAATCACAGCATTTAACCATGATGCAGCGTGTTCTAACACCAGTCTGTAAGCCAGCACAACAATCCCTGCCACGCAGCCAACCAACAGACCTTCACCGATCATAATAATCTGAAACCTCTCTGCGCGTTTAATCGTCGCAGATGCATCCTTTTTCATTTGTATCCCCCTTCATTCCTCTTTCACTTAAATCAGCTTGTAATGCTTCAATGCTTTATAAATCCCATCTTCTTCTACGAAATCAGTTACATATTCCGTATATGGATCTAAGATTGGGTCATGCTCTTTCATTGCCACTGCATGTGTTGCATATTCGAACATCGCAAGGTCATTACTGCTATCGCCAAAGATATAAATCTGATCTTTCTCATAGCCCTTCATTTCGCGAATGTATTCAATTGCAGTTGCTTTTGAATATCCATTTTGAATGCACTCATATCTGCCCTTCTGACGGTCAAGTGCTACAAGTTCCGGCTGTATAATTTTCTGAAATGTCGCAACATCACTTTCTTCATCTGTAAATACAAACAATTTATCGTATCGAAACTTTTCTGTTTCTTTTGAAACCTTTTTACCAATTTTCAAATCTGCCTGATACCATTTTCTTACATATTCTATTTCTTTAAAACGAGAGGTCTCTGGAAAATAAAGTTCATCTCCAGCTTCAATAAATCCCTCCACCTTGCATGCTCTCATTTGCTCCAGAATCTCATATCCACGTACTTCCTCCAACATACTGTGAAAAAGTTCTTTTTCTTTATAAAATACATGTGTTCCACATCCACATAACAATCCGTCAAACTCAATTTCTAATATACTTGGGGAAATACTACAATAAGTTCTGCCTGTGTTTATAAAAATCTCATGCCCACGAAGTCTTGCCTCTTCCAAAGCACGGTAAGTACTCTCCGGTATTTTATGTGTGTGATTGCTGAGTAACGTTCCATCAATGTCAAAAAATAATGCTGCCTTATCCATGTTCCTGTCACCTCTTATCAAAACTTCCAAAATTTATTATAGACAACTTCAATTCTTTTTTCAATTCTCTCTTTCGTGTGTTATACTATTCCTTATATTGATCTTATAAAAATTGGAAAGGAGATTTTTATGACATCAGAAGAAATCAACAAACTCGTAAGTTTGCAAAGAAAGTTTTTTATTTCTAATAAAACACAAAGTATTTCTTTCCGTATTGAGGCTCTGAAACGTCTGCGCTCATGTATTTTAAAATATGAATCTGAGATTCATCAAGCACTTCAAGCCGACCTTGGAAAAAGTAATTTTGAAAGCTATATGTGTGAAACTGGATTAGTTCTGAGTGAGATTACGTATCTGTTAAAACATGTTCGTTCATTCTCCTCCCCAAAAAGAGTTCGCACACCACTTGCACAATTTCACTCCAAAAGTTATCGTAAGCCATCCCCTTATGGCGTTGTGCTGATCATGAGTCCCTGGAATTATCCATTCCTTTTGACATTGGAACCTTTGGTAGATGCAATTGCCGCCGGTAATACAGCAGTAATTAAGCCAAGCGCTTATTCTCCACATACATCCGCACTCATCAGCAAGATCATTCAGGAATGTTTTCCATCCCAGTATGTTGCAGTTGTCACAGGTGGACGTGCTGAAAATGCTTGTCTTCTGCAAGAACATTTCGACTACATTTTCTTTACCGGAAGTCAGACTGTCGGTAAAGAAGTTATGAAATCTGCTTCCGCACACTTAACTCCGGTTACGTTAGAACTTGGTGGAAAAAGTCCTTGTATTGTAGAAGCATCTGCAGATCTCAAACTTGCTGCTAAACGTATCGTATTTGGAAAATTTTTAAATTGCGGACAGACCTGTGTCGCACCAGATTATATTTACTGCGAGCGTAGTGTCAAGGATCAACTCTTTGCAGAACTTAAATATCAAATTGTAAAACAATATGGAGAAGAACCTCTGCATAATAAACATTATGGGAAAATCATTAACGAGAAGCATTTCGATCGAATCCTTGGCCTTCTGGATCCAAATAAAGTGGTTCATGGCGGACGTTCTGACAAAACCACCTTACAGTTAGAACCGACCATCATGGATTGTGTTACATTCGAAGATGCTGTCATGCAGGAAGAAATTTTTGGACCGGTCCTTCCGATTCTCACTTTTGATTCCATGGATGAGGTAATCCATAATGTACAGGCACTTCCACATCCACTTGCACTCTACCTCTTTACCCGTCGTAAAGAAATCATAGAACAGGTGACAACTTCCTGTGGATTCGGTGGGGGCTGCATCAATGACACTATCATTCATTTGGCCACAACAGAAATGGGCTTTGGTGGTTTTGGAGAAAGTGGTATGGGATCTTATCACGGAAAAGATGGATTCGATACCTTTACGCATTATAAAAGCATTGTGGATAAGAAAACATGGATTGACCTGCCAATGCGCTATCAACCTTACACCTCTTTCCACGAAGCATTGATTAAGAAATTTTTGAAATAATAGATTATCATAAAAGAGGCTTTCATTATGAAACAAAACATTACGGGACATACCCGTCTTATCTGTCTGTTAGGCGACCCTGTCGCCCACAGCATTTCCCCTGCGATGCATAATCTCTCTTTTGAGACACTCGGTCTGGACTACATCTATCTTGTATTTCAGACAAATGTATCCCAATTCGATGCAACAGTCTCCACCCTCAAGCAAATTGGGGCACATGGATTTAACTGTACAATGCCCTGTAAACGAATTGCTGCTGAACGGTGCGATGAATTGTCGCAGGCTGCACAGCTTATGAATTCTGTTAATACTGTTGTAATTCAAAATGGAAAATTAATTGGGCATAATACGGATGGGATTGGATTTATGCAGTCAGTTTCTGATGCTGGCTACAACATAACTGGAAAAGAAATTACGCTTCTTGGTGCTGGCGGTGCAACCTCTTCTATTCTTGCACAAGGTGCACTGGATGGTGTTGCAAAAATCAATATCTTTGCACGTAAGGGAACATCTTTTCAGATTGTAGAAGAACAGACGCGGAAAATCAATGCACAGACTACTTGCCAAACTTCCATCTGCGAGTTGGAAGACACCACTGCACTTAAAAAGGCAATCCACAGCAGTGCATTGCTTGTAAATACATCTTCTGTGGGAATGGAGCCTGATATAGATCAGTGCCTGATTCCAGATACATCTTTCTTCCATCCAGAGCTTATTGTATCGGATGTTATTTATACTCCGCAGAAGACAAAGCTGCTTGCTATGGCTAAAGCTGCAGGACTTTCTACTTTTAACGGCATGTATATGCTGCTCTATCAAGGAGCAGAAGCTTTCAAAATCTGGACAGGGAAGGAAATGCCTGTTGATCTCGTAAAACGTAAGGTCTTTGATCCTTGTTCTTAGTATAAAAAACTTCCAACTAGAAGTGATATTCTAATTGGAAGTTTCTTTTTTACTTTTCTTTTTTCTCATGTTTCAAAAATCGAATCCGTTCTTCTGCATGCTCTTCTTCCAGCAAATAACCAAAAATATGCATACTCAATTTCATCACATTATGTCGAAGCAAATCATTTTTTATCGTTACATAATCGTCACTTATTACTTTACTAACTAATTTTTTTGTTTCTTTTTCATCGAATTCCACCGGATCTTTCTGTTCCAGGGATTCGTATCTTTTTGCCATTTCTTCATTGATTTTTCCATCATTTGCAATGACAACATCAATTTTGTGTTTTCCAAGATACTCATTTAACATTTTCACATGGTCTGACACTGTAAACTTTTCTGTTTCTCCAGGTTGTGTCACCATATTGCATGGATACATAATCTTTGCGTGGCTTCTATCGATTGCCTCAATGATTTCATCACAAATCAGATTGGGAATAATACTTGTAAATAAGCTTCCCATGCTCAAGATAATCAGATCTGCCTCTTCAATTGCTTTTACCGCCTCATGAGTTGGAACCGGCTCTTCTTTATAAAACACGCGCTTTATCGTATGTTTATTCTTCGTAATATTGTGTTCCCCTTCCACAATACTTCCATCTGCCATTTCTCCCATTAAAACCACGTTATCCTCCGTCAGAGGCACTACTTTTCCTCTTAGGTTAAACACCTTGCTTAACGCCTCAATTCCGTCTGAGAGGTTGCCTGTGATCTCTGAAGAGGCCGTCAAAAGAAGATTTCCTACTGTATGTCCATCCAAATCACTGGTTGTATTAAATCGATAATTAAACAAGTCCATAACCAGAGGTTCTGTCTCAGAAAGCGCTACCAGCACGCGTCGAATATCTCCTACTGCTGGAATATTAAATTCTTCTCTTAAAACTCCAGTACTTCGTCCATCATCACAAACAGACACAATCGCTGTCAGATCAATGGGAAATTCTTTCAAACCTCGAAGTAATGTTGATGAACCTGTTCCTCCACCTAATACTACTACTTTTCTACTCATCTTATCACTTAACCTTTCTCTTTAAACACCGACAATAGGGTCACTCCACCAAGAATTGCAGCGATGCCGATAATATCACTCTTTGTAAACACTTGATGTAAGATTAGAACTGACGCCAGTGTAGCCACAACTGGTTCCAGCAAACCAATCACGCTTCCCATTAATGGACCAACTAATGTTACACCATATAAATATGTGCCAAAGGCAACTACTGTACCAAAAAGCACAACAAACGCAAATACAAGTACGGTACTCCAATCCCAGATGCCCGAAATTTTCCACAATTTCGTGACTGGAGCAAGAAATAATCCACCAAGGAGCATTCCCCAACCTGCAGTGCAAAACGTTCCATATCGCTCAATCAGCTTCGCAGGAAGCACGGTATACATCGCACAGGTAACCGCAGAAATAAGTCCAAGAATCAATGCTTCTGCTGGAATCAGCAATGTTGTTACGTCACCACCCGTTGCCAAAATAAACGCACCGATAATAACCATCAGTAGAACTCCTACTTCCACCTTTTTCGGTAATCGTCTTTCCACTACTAAAACGGACAGTAGGACAAATACCGGTGAGGTCTGCTGAATTGCCGTTGTAATCCCGGCATTGGATAAATGAATCGCTGCAAAATAAGTCGCCTGACAAACTGCAAATGCAAATATCGCTACAATCAGCAAACGCATCACTGAATATTTATCTTTCCAAATCCAAAAGAATCCTTTTCCCTTTGTTTGTCTCCAGGCAATTCCCAGTAAAATCAGTCCGGCACAAATCAATCGCAGCGACACCATCCACATCGCATCAACTGACTTTGTTCCCATAATATATTTTCCCGCAACTGCATTCAATCCCCACATAACAGCTCCGGTACTTGTAATTATCATTCCCTTCATTTTCTCTTTCATGGCACTTTTCTTTCTCTCCTCTTTCACTTTCTTGATTCTACCACACTTATTTTATAAATGAAACATTTCCTTTAAAGGTTTACTTTTCCACTGAATTGTATTAAAATTCAACTGTATGCAATTTAAAACGATTATATACAATGTAGAAGGAGATTAGGTTATGAACATTTCACCATTACAGAAAGCAAGATACGAGTATTCTCCAAAACTTCCAGGAATGCTCAGAAACGGGATTGCAGACATCTGTGTTTGCGAAGGCGCTGAAACTCAGAGCGTAGCAGACCAGGATAAGATCAAAGCTCTTTTCCCAAACACTTACGGTAAAAAAGAAATCACTTTCCAGAAAGGTCAGAACACTTCTGAAGCTAAAAAACAGGTTGTTGGTGTTATCCTTTCCGGTGGACAGGCTCCAGGCGGACACAACGTAGTATGTGGTTTATACGACGCATTAAAAGCTACAAACGCTGAAAATGTCCTTTATGGTTTCAAAGGCGGCCCAAGTGGACTTCTTGAAGACAGCTACATCATTTTTGATGATGAATACATCGATCAGTACAGAAATACAGGTGGATTTGATATCATCGGTTCTGGAAGAACAAAACTTGAAACTCAGGAACAGTTTGCAGTTGCTGCTGAAGTTTGTAAAAAACACGGAATCACAGCGATCGTTATCATCGGTGGTGATGACTCTAATACAAACGCTGCTGTACTCGCTGAATATATGGCAGCTCACAACACAGGCGTTCAGGTAATCGGATGCCCAAAAACAATCGACGGTGACCTTAAGAACGAAGATATCGAATGTTCTTTCGGTTTCGATACAGCAACAAAGACATAC
>CAZPZR010000063.1:0-10221 GCA_964591105.1 uncultured Lachnospiraceae bacterium
GGAGGACAGAAGATGCTTTACATAGGAGTAGATTTAGGAACATCAGCAGTAAAATTATTATTGATGGATGAATTGGGAAATATTAAGAAGATTGTATCAAAAGAGTATCCATTGTATTTTCCACATCCAGGATGGTCTGAACAGAAACCAGAGGATTGGTTGGAAAAAACAATAGAGGGAATCAAGGAATTAACCGCTGAGTGCGAAAAAGAGAACGTTGCAGGAATCAGCTTCGGTGGACAGATGCATGGTTTGGTTGCACTGGATAGCGAGGATCAGGTGATTCGACCAGCAATTCTTTGGAATGACGGACGTACGGGAGAAGAAACAGAGTATCTAAATAATGTCATAGGAAAGGAAAAACTTTCTCAATACACAGCAAATATTGCATTTGCTGGATTTACGGCACCAAAAATTCTGTGGATGAAAAAGCATGAGCCAGAAAATTTTGATAAGATTCAGAAAATCATGCTTCCAAAAGATTATTTAGCGTACATGCTGTCAGGCGCTTTTTGCAGTGATGTTTCAGATGCATCAGGAATGCTTCTCATGGATGTAGAGCATCGTTGCTGGTCAAAAGAAATGTTAGAAATCTGTGGAATCACAGAAGAACAGCTTCCAAAACTTTATGAAAGTTACGAGGTAGTCGGAACTTTAAGACCAGAGATGGCAAAAGAACTCGGACTTTCTGAAAGTGTAAAAGTGATTGCAGGTGCTGGTGATAATGCAGCGGCAGCAGTTGGAACGGGAACAGTTGGAGACGGCAGATGTAACATTTCTTTGGGAACTTCTGGAACAATTTTCATATCCAGTAAGAAGTTCGGAGTAGATGAATATAATGGCTTACATTCTTTTGCGCATGCAGATGGTTACTATCATTTGATGGGATGTATGCTGAGTGCAGCGTCTTGCAATAAATGGTGGAATGAAGAAATTCTGAAAACAACAGATTTTACAGGTGAACAGGCAAACATTTGCAAGCTTGGTGAAAATCATGTATTCTTCCTGCCATATTTGATGGGAGAACGCTCCCCACATAACAATCCAGATGCTCGTGCTGTATTTCTTGGTATGTCTATGGACACAACGAGAGAAGATATGACACAGGCAGTACTGGAAGGAGTAGCATTTGGACTTCGTGATTCTTTAGAAGTAGCAAGAAAACTGGGTGTGAAAATCGAGCGCACCAAAATATGTGGTGGTGGAGCCAAAAGTCCACTTTGGAAGAAAATCATCGCGAATGTCATGAACATGAAGGTGGATGTGATTGAGAGCGAAGAAGGTCCAGCACTTGGAGGTGCCATGCTGGCAGCAGTTGGATGTGGAGAATATCCAGATGTAGAGACAATTGCAGAAAAACTTGTGAAGGTCGTGGACACCATTGAACCAGATCCAGAACTGGTAGCAAAATACGAAGAGAGATACCAAGAATTCAAGAGAATCTATCCAACAGTGAAATCTTTGTATTAATTGTGTTGATTTTAAAAGAGGAATTTATAAGTAGATATGAAAGAGCTTTGCGTCGGGTGACGCAAGGCTCTTTCTTTTAGGGGCAGGAGCGAGTGGGTCCTGGGAAGCAAGAAATTTCCCATAGAAACCCGGAGTGCCCCAAAGCCCAAAAGCAAGTGGGTTTTAGGGAAAACCTAAAACCCACCATCAATTCCAATTACCTGACCAGTCATGTAAGCAGGCGCATGTGCGGTCTGCCAAATCATCTCGGCGACTTCTTCGGGAGTGCCGAATCTTCCAGCTGGAATTTCATATTCTAATTCTTTACGTTCTTCTTCGTTCAACTGACCATTCATGACAGTGTCAATTACACCGCAGGAAATGGCATTTACTTGAATGTTGCTAGGTGCTAATTCCTTTGCGAGTGCGCGAGTAAGTCCATTTACGCCTGATTTGGAGGCAGAATAGGCAACTTCGCAGGATGCACCTGTATTTCCCCAAATGGAGGAGATATTGATGATATGTCCAGCTTTCTGGGATACCATTGGTGGAATTGCGGCACGGCAGCAGTAAAAGACAGAAGAAAGATTCGTCTGGATGATTCGATTCCATTCATCATCTGTCATATCGCTGAAAAGACCAATGTGTGCAACACCGGCATTATTTACAAGAACATCTAAGTGAGAACATTCGCTATAGATTTGTTGAAAGATTCGTTTTACTTCGTCTGAATTTCCAACGTTTCCAGGGACGAGCGTACAAGTGCCACCGAGAGCCTCAATCTCCGTTTTTACGCCTTCCAGAGCATCCACAGAAGTACTGCAGTTTAAAAAGACATGGTACCCTTTGGAAGCAAAGAGCAGTGCAGTGCTTCGTCCGATTCCGCGAGATGCACCTGTAATAAAAATTGTTTTGTATGTCATAGGAGACCTCCATTTTTATTGTTAGTTTTAGTGTTATTATATCGTCAAACGATTGCCTTTTAAAGTATGAAATGTTATGATTTAACAAAAGAAAAGAAGGAGAACGACCTATGATAGCAAGAGCGACGGAATTTGCGACAAAGGCACATGAAGGACAAGTTCGAAAAGGAACAACAAGACCTTATATTGTGCATCCAATTGAAGTTTCAAAGATTGTGTCGACGATGACACAGGATGAGGAGGTCATTAGTGCAGCAGTTCTTCATGATACAATTGAAGATTGCAAACATGTGACATGGGAAGTGTTGGCGCAGGAGTTTTCAGAAAGAGTGGCGGATTTGGTTGCGGAGGAAAGCGAAGATAAGTCGAAGACATGGAGGGAAAGAAAGCAGGCAACGATACAACATTTGCAAGTGGCGCCATTGGAAGTGAAGATGATTGGTCTTGCAGACAAGCTTTCGAATATGCGAGACATTAGTCGCGAGTATCCAGAGATTGGAGAGGAATTTTGGAATCGTTTTCGTATGAAAAATAAAGAAATCATAGGTTGGTATTATAAAGGAATTCGTGATGCATTAGAACAGACATTTGAAGGGGTGGAAGCGTTCGAAGAGTATCGAGAATTGGTAAACAAAATATTTGGAAAATAGTGAGATTTTTGGGTGTCGCAATTTAGATGAGATTGCTGACACCCATTCTTTTATATATTTTTGAACCGAGAAGATAAGCAAGTATTGCCTGCAAGATCGTAGTTGGAAGGAATGGCAATACGCAAGCTGTAAGTGCGGCAATCATAGTTCCTCCGGTGACAATACAGAAAAACAGGACACCGAAGATATGATTGCACACCACACCAAGTGAGAGCAGAAGTAGCTGTAGTCCTCGACTGCCGCGCTCACGTCCAAGACCGACAAGGTAGGCGAGGAGAGGGAAAGAAAAAAGAAATCCCCCAGTTGGCCCGAACAGAACTTGAAAACCAGCGGTAAAATTGTGAAAGATTGGCAAGCCAATAGCACCAAGCAGTACATAGATTATGGCAGCAATTGCGCCATTTCTGGCACCTAAGATGATTGCAGTTAAAATGATTGCAAACGTTTGTAATGTAAAAGGAACTCCAAATGGCAGAGGGATGGAAATCTGTGCCAGAATCGCAATGATTGCGGTACACAGTCCAACTGCGCAGAGTTTTTGTGTATGATTCATGAAAAATTCCTCCTGATAATCATTCAGTCTTCGCAAGGATGGAAGAATATTCTTCACGCTATCATATTAAAAAGAAGATTGTCAATATGATACAGTGAAAATCTTGTACAATTCAGAAAAGAAGACATGGTCGTTTTGCTAGAAAATAAAGGACTTTTTTGGTGATAATGGAGAAAATTGAGAAAAGCTTGTCAAAGGATTGACAAACTGTCAGTAGATTTGTTATTTTAGACTAAAGTACGAACGTTAGTCTAAGAGAATAGAAAGAAACAATGAGAGGTATACGAAATGAGCTTGATTACAAGTATTCAGAAGTATTCGATTCATGATGGAGATGGTATCCGCACAACTGTATTTTTCAAGGGGTGCGGCCTTCGTTGTGTGTGGTGTCATAATCCGGAGACACAGAGCTATACAAAGCAACCATTAGTTCATCAGGATCGATGTGTAGGATGTAGAAACTGTGAGATGGCCTGTCCACAGAAGGCAATTCACATGGAAGAAGGGAAAGCGGAGACAAATCTGAGTCTTTGTGATGCATGTGGAACTTGTACAGATTATTGCAATCTGAACCTTCGAGAAATTGTTGGAAAAGAATATACAGTAGATGCCTTAGTGAAGGAGCTTCGTAAAGATGAGATGTTTTACGAAGAATCTGGCGGCGGTGTGACATTGTCCGGTGGAGAAGTAATGACACAGGACATGGATTATATAGAGGCACTTTGTAAGAAACTGAAGCGAATTGGAATTACAGTGACGATTGATACTTGTGGGCATGCACCCTATGAGAATTTTGAACGAATTCTTCCATATGTAGACACATTTTTATATGATATCAAAACATTAGATAATGACATCCATAAGAAATATATGGGAGCAGGAAATGAGAAGATTCTTGAAAATCTGGAGAAACTCAGTTCCAGTGGGGCAAGAATTTACATTCGTATCCCAACGATTAAGGGTGTAAATGCAGAAGATGATTCTATGAAGGCAATCATTTCTTATCTTCAGGATAAGAAGATTCATGCAGCACAGGTCAATCTTTTGCCATATCACAATACAGGATCAGTAAAATATCATAAGATTGGTCTGGAATATCAGGGGGAAGAACTGGAAAGACCAACGAATGAAGAGATGGAACATTTTGTGGAGCTATTTAAAGAATCTGGATTCCATAATGTAAAAATAGGAGGTTAATGGAATGGGAAAAAGAGGAATGAACGAACGTGTTCAGGCATTAAGAGAACTTAGCGTAAACACACAACCACATATCGATATGGAACGTGCAAAAAGTGAAACTGAAACTTATAAAAAGTACGAAGGACAGCTTTCAATTCCTGAACTTCGTGCACAGGTACTTTATGATTATTTCTCAACAAAAACACTTTACATTGGTGATGGAGAATTGATTGTAGGTGAAAAGGGAGACTCTCCACACGGGGCGCCAACATTCCCAGAACTTTGCTGTCATACAGTAGAAGATATGCATGTTATGAATGATCGTGACCTGATTAATTTCTCTGTAAAAGAAGAAGACTACGGTTATCAGGAAGAAGTAATCATTCCTTACTGGGAGAAACGTTCTACACGTCATAGAATCCTTGAAAATATGACAGAAGAATGGAAAGCATGCTATGGAGCTGGTATTTTCACAGAGTTCATGGAACAGCGTGGACCAGGACATACAGTAGGATCTTTCAAGATTTATGAAAAAGGATTTTTGGATTATAAGGCAGACATCGAAGCATCTTTAGCAAAATTGGATTTCTTTAACGATCCAGAAGCATTTGCAAAGAGAAACCAGCTTCGCGCGATGGCAAAAGACTGTGATGCAATCATCGTACTTGGAGAAAGATATGCAGCATATGCAAGAGAACTTGCAGAAAAATGCGAAGATCCAAAGAGAAAAGAAGAATTACTTCAGATTGCAGCAAACTGTGATGTAGTACCAGCACACAAACCACAGACATACTGGCAGGCAATTCAGATGTACTGGTTTGTTCACCTTGGAGTAACAAGTGAATTGAATCCTTGGGATGCATACAGCCCAGGACGTTTGGATCAGCATTTGAATCCATTCTACGAAAAAGACGTAGAAGAAGGAATTTTGGATGATGAAAAAGCATTAGAATTATTGGAATGCTTATGGGTGAAATTCAACAACCAGCCAGCCCCACCAAAGGTAGGAATCACATTAAAAGAAAGTTCTACTTACACAGATTTTGCAAATCTGAACACAGGTGGTGTTACACCAACTGGTGAAAATGGTGTAAATAACGTTAGTTATCTGATTCTTGACTGCATGGATGATATGCAGTTACTTCAACCATCTTCTAACGTACAGATTAGTAGAAAAACTCCTCAGAAATTCTTGAAACGTGCATGTGAAATTTCAAGAAAAGGTTGGGGACAGCCAGCATTCTACAACACAGAAGCAATCATTCAGGAATTGATGAACGCAGGAAAAACATTGGAAGATGCTCGTAAGGGTGGAACAAGTGGATGCGTAGAAACAGGAGCATTTGGAAACGAAGCATACATTTTAACAGGATACTTCAACATTCCTAAGATTTTCGAATTGACATTGAACAATGGATACGATCATGTATCTGGCCAGCAGCTTGGTCTGAAACTTGGCAATGCAGAAGATTTCAAGACATACGAAGAACTTTGGGATGCATTTGCAAAACAGATGGAACACTTTGTAAATATTAAAGTTCAGGGAAGTAACATCATTGAACGAATCTTCGCAGAACATATGCCAGCACCATTCCTTTCTATCATTACAAATGACTGTATTGCAAGAGGAAAAGACTACAATGCTGGTGGTGCAAGATACAATACAAAATACTTACAGGGTGTAGGTATTGGTACAATTACTGACTGTCTTGCTGCTATTAAATACAACGTATATGACAATCAGATCTTTACAATGGCTGAATTAATGCAGGCAATGAGAGACAACTTTGAAGGTCATGACAGGATTCATAACTTAGTAAGCAATAAAACACCAAAATACGGTAACGATGATGATTACGCAGATGATATCATGAAAGAAGTATTTGAACTTTATCGCGGACTTGTAACAGACCGTCCAAACATGATTGGTGGAAAATATCGTATCAACATGCTTCCAACAACATGCCACGTTTACTTCGGAGAAGTTATGATGGCAAGTGCAAATGGAAGACTTGCACACAAACCAACTTCTGAAGGTATTTCTCCAGAAAAAGGTGCAGATGTCAATGGACCAACAGCGGTTGTAAAATCTTGTGGTAAAATGGATCATCTGATGACAGGTGGAACACTTCTGAACCAGAAATTCACACCAAGCGTTGTTGCAGGAGAAGAAGGATTGGATCAGATGGCAAACCTTGTACGTACATATTTCAATATGGATGGACATCACATTCAGTTCAACGTTATTGACAGACAGACATTGATCGATGCACAGAATCATCCAGAAGAATACAAAGATCTGATTGTACGTGTAGCTGGTTACAGTGATCACTTCAGAAACTTAAGCAAAGCACTTCAGGATGAAATCATCGAAAGAACAGAACAGAGCTTTAACTAAAGATATCAGAGTGGATTGCAGGAGTGCACAGCACATAACAATCTGCTGGAATCATATTTTCAACAAATCAGGCGGGGATGAATAGTCTCCGCCTGATTTGCTAAAAATTTAGATTGCAATCTATTTTTGTAATAGAGCGTTGTTTTTCAATTAGATTTTATGATAGAATAGACTTAGAATATTTTAAACGTTGCTTTACAAAAGGTAACGTTTTTTGGGTGAGGAAATTATGGAAAAGAAGAGTGTGAGAAGCAGAATTGTTTCAGCTGCCTGGCAGTTATTTTATGAAAAAGGATATAATAAAACAACGGTAGATGACATTATTGCATTGTCTGGAACATCCAAGGGGTCATTTTATTATTACTTTAATACGAAGGATGAGCTTTTGAATTCATTAGCAGATATTCTGGATGAACATTATGAGGCATTAGAAGCAACGATAGATCCAGAGATGAATAGCTATAAGAAGTTGCTGTATATGAATGAGAATACTCATTTTATGATGGAAGAAAAGATCAACATTGAGTTACTGGCATCTCTGTATTCAGCACAGCTTGTGACAGCGGCAGATAATAGCTTATTGAATCAGAATCGTAAGTACTACCAGCTTGTGACGAAGATTATTGAAGAAGGACAGAAACGTGGACAGATTCGCAGTGATTACACAGTCAGTGCAATTGCGAAATATTACTCTATGTGTGAACGTGCATTGGTTTCTGACTGGTGCATGAGTAAAGGAAGTTATTCGCTTGGCGCATATAGCAGAGAGTGTATGCCAATGATGATGGAACATTTCGAAGTGAAATAATCTAACTTAAATTTAAGAAGATTAAAGCAAGGCCAATGAGTGCAGTGGCAACATATTGACGCTTAGTTAATGTTTCTTTAAATACAAGATAATTAATGATATTTACCAATAAGATTGCTCCTGCACTGTAGGTTGGATAGACGATATAGGCAGGAAGCGTTGTGGCTGCTCGAATCACCAAAAGGGAACTGAGTTGGTTTGGTACGCCGACACAAATGCCGATGATGATGTCTTGAAGTGTCATAGTACGATTATTTTTGAAAAAGAAAATGACACTTACGAGCAGAGCAAAGAAAAAGGTATACATGATAAAAAGAGTCTGGCTTTCGGAGTCGTAATAACGGCTGTACAATTTTGATAGCACTTCAATCAGACCGCCGAGTCCAAAGATGAAAAACAGTCCAGCCATAAAAGATGGACGAGATTCGCCTTTTTCACGATTCATATAGATAATGGCAAAGATGGCGAGTGCAAGTCCAAAAGTCTGGAGAACAGATGGAATTTCTGCAAATGCAATTGCAGAAAAAATGGTTGGGATGAGTACGCCGAGTTTGTTAAATGTTGTTGTTAATGGTGCTCCATTTTTCACAATGCTGATTTGGATGAGAACAAGACAGAGCACGAAAAGAAAACCATTCAATGCACCAATTCCAAGAGTGATTCCACCATCATTTACCCAAAGATTTGATTTATTTTCCAATAAAAAGAAACTAAAAAGTGTACCAGTAAAGTAATTCCAGATGTTTAAAGCATAACGATTCCCGCCATGTGCTTCTGAATATTTCATTAAAAAAGTCATGCAAAGGCTGGCAATAACTGCACCTGCTAAATAAAACATGTTGTTTCTCCCATCTATAATTCTTCAATCTGATAAGAGCGAAGGTTAGATTTTCCCCAACGCACTGTTCTTTCCAGTTCCGAAGTGATCTTTTTTCAGAATCGCAAAAGATTTCTTATAATCACCTTTACGCATGTACTCTACCATTTTTTTCAAATTTTCATTTGTTTTAGGAATATGCATTCCGTTTTTGACAGAGTATTGTCCAATTCGAATCAATTCGGATAAATTGCTTTCATAAATTTTGTTAATTCGTTCGTTATCAAAAATGCTGATAATCTCCATGTGCATCGCAGTATCTGCAACCTCCCATTCAAAAAGATCTGCTGCAGCTGCACACATGCGGACAACTTTTTCTTCAATTCGATAAGAATATTCTTCATATCTTCCAGAATCAAAAATCAATTTAAAGGCCGGAGCCTCAATAAGTTCACGAACCTGATATAAGTTATTGATTTCCTGTTCTGTAATCTCTTTCACAGTCATGGATTTGTAATAATCTGACACAATCAATCCTTCCATCTGTAACATATGGATTGCTGCGCGCACAGGACTGCGGCTCATGCCAAGCTCACGAGTAAGAAATGTTTCCGTGAGAGACATTCCTGGCGGATAGGTCAGATTTAAAATATTTGTCTTAATTTGGTCATATGCCTGGTCGGCAAGAGACATTGTTTTTTCTGCCATAGTAGATACCTCTGAATAAATTGTATACAAATTATAACGCATTTAAGTGGAAAACTCAAGAAAAATATTGACGTATAGAGTGCCATGTGTTATAGTAAATCCAGTGAAAATTGTATACAAATTTCGTAAATGTATACATTTGTGAAACGGGAATTCCGTGAAAAAATAGGGTAAAAAGGAAGGTATGTAATATGAAGTTAGGATTCATTGGTACAGGAAATATGGCATCAGCAATTATGGGCGGTGTAATTAAGAACGAAATTTTTGCAGCAAATGAGATTATTGGAGCAGATGTATTTGCAACAGGAAGAGAAAAAGTAAAAGAACAGTTTGGTATCAATGTAACAGCAGATAACAAAGAAGTTATTGAAAAATCAGAAGTTATTATCTTATCTGTAAAACCACAGTTTTATGCATCTGTAATTAACGAAATCAAAGATGACATCAAAGAAGATCAGATTGTTATTACAATTGCACCAGGTAAAACATTAGAATGGTTAGCAGAACAGTTCGGAAAAGATGTAAAAATCGTACGTACAATGCCAAATACACCAGCAATGGTTGGCGAAGGTATGACAGCTGCTTGTCCAAATGAACATATTACAGAAGAAGATTTAGCATATGTGAAGAAGATTCTTGAAAGCTTCAGCCGTGTAGAAGTTGTTCCAGAGAAATTAATGGACACAGTGACAGCAGTAAGCGGAAGCTCACCAGCATATGTATATATGTTTATTGG
>CAZPZR010000064.1:0-10205 GCA_964591105.1 uncultured Lachnospiraceae bacterium
AGAAATCTCAGTGGATCTTCGGTGGTGACGGATGGGCTTACGATATCGGATTCGGTGGAGTTGACCACGTATTAGCAAGTGGTGAAGACATCAACATCATGGTATTCGATACAGAAGTTTACTCTAACACAGGTGGACAGTCTTCTAAATCTACACCGGTAGGTGCGATCGCTCAGTTCGCAGCAGGCGGTAAAGAAGTGAAGAAGAAAGACCTTGCAAGCATCGCAATGAGCTATGGTTATGTATATGTTGCACAGATCGCTATGGGTGCTGATTACAACCAGTGCGTAAAAGCAATCGCAGAAGCAGAAGCTTATCCAGGACCATCACTCATCATCGCTTACGCTCCATGTATCAACCATGGAATTAAGAAAGGTATGAGCAAAGCACAGACAGAAGAAGCATTAGCAGTAGAATGTGGATACTGGAACAACTTCAGATTTAATCCAGCTGCAGAAGGTGCTAAGTTCACACTTGATAGTAAAGAACCTAACATGGAAGGATACCAGGCATTCCTTGATGGAGAAGTTCGTTACAACGCTCTTAAGAGAGCAAATCCAGAAAAAGCTGCTAAATTATTCGCTCAGAACGAAAAAGAAGCTGCTGAAAGATATGCTTACCTTAAGAAACTTATCACTCTTTACGGAGAAGAATAAGATATAAAATGTTCATTAGGGCGGTCGCGAAAGCGACTGCCCTTTTTGTGTATTTATTAACGGTTGGACAAAAAAGTAACAATGCTTGACAATAGCACGTGAAAGTGATAAAACAATAATATGTGAATAATAATACCAGATAGAGGTGCGGAATTCATCAGTACAAAGAAGCGATAGTTTGGGAAACTGCTTTGAGGAAAGGGGAGGCCGCCGAAGAGATCATATCTCCCAGATATGGTTTCTGGGACGCAGCAGAAGATGCTACGGACTGTCACGATTGTGGAGCGCTATCGAGGTCATGAGGATATATAGGAGTATCTATATTAAGTATATGATGTCAATGTGCCATGAGAGCGTCTGGAAAGCGTTTATCATGGTATTTTTTTATTCGCAAGAAGAACGAAAAAGAGAGGATAGAAACATGAGAGGAAAGAAAAAAACATTATGGGCAGTCTTGATACTCCTTTGCATCCTTGGATGCAGTTCAATGACTGTATTTGCTGCGGAAGAGGCAGCAGAATATGTCCCAGGAATGTATGCAACATTCTGGGCATTGGTACCACCAATCGTAGCGATTGTACTGGCACTGATTACGAAAGAGGTATATAGTTCTTTGTTTATAGGAATTGTAATCGGTGGTGTATTTTATTCCGGATTTAATTTCGAATTGACAGTAACACATGTATTCCAGGATGGAATCGTAGGAGTTCTTACAGACTCTTATAATATGGGAATTATCGTATTCCTTGTAATTCTTGGAATTATGGTATGTATGATGAATAAAGCTGGCGGTTCAGCTGCATTTGGACGTTGGGCGAGTCAGCATATTAAAAGTCGCGTGGGCGCACAGCTTGCCACAATTGCACTTGGTGTTATGATTTTCATTGATGACTACTTTAACTGCCTGACAGTAGGAAGTGTTATGCGTCCGGTGACAGACAAACACAACGTATCTCGTGCAAAATTATCATATTTGATTGACGCGACAGCAGCACCAGTTTGTATTATTGCTCCAATTTCTTCCTGGGCAGCAGCTGTAACAGGATTCGTAGAAGGAGAAGATGGATTTTCAATCTTTATGCGTGCGATTCCATATAACTACTATGCAATTCTTACAATTGTTATGATGATAACAATTGTAGTGATGAAAATGGATTACGGCCCAATGAAAGTACATGAAAAAAATGCAATCGCAGGAGATCTTTATACAACAGAAGATCGTCCATATGCTAATGCAGAAGAAAATATGGACGAAAGCAAAGGCGGAGTAATCGACCTTGTATTCCCAGTAGCTGTATTAATCGTATGCTGTGTAATTGGAATGATCTACTCTGGTGGATTCTTCAGCGGTACAGGATTTATCGAAGCATTCTCAGCAAGTGATGCTTCTGTAGGGTTGATGTTTGGAAGCTTCTTTGCATTTGTGATTACAATTGTTTTTTACGCAATCCGTAAAGTTTTAAGTTTCTCTGAATCTATGGAATGTATTCCAGAAGGATTCAAAGCAATGGTACCTGCAATTTTGATCCTTACATTTGCATGGACATTGAAAGCAATGACAGACAGCCTTGGAGCAAAAGAATTTGTTGCAGCAGTTGTAAAACACGCTGCAGGAGGATTTATGAGCTTCTTACCAGCAATTATCTTCCTTGTAGCTTGCTTGCTTGCATTTGCGACAGGTACATCCTGGGGAACATTCGGAATCTTGATTCCAATCGTAGTTGCAGTATTTGAGGGAATAGACCCAACAATGATGATTATCTCTATTTCTGCATGTATGGCCGGTGCAGTATGTGGAGACCATTGCTCACCAATTTCAGATACAACAATTATGGCATCGGCAGGTGCACAATGCAATCATGTAAATCACGTGTCTACACAGCTTCCATATGCGATTACAGCTGCAGCAGTATCTTGCGTAACATATGTAATCGCCGGATTTGTGAGAAATCCGTTTATCTGTCTTCCAATTGGTATTGTATTGATGATTGGTACATTGTACGTAATTAAAGTAGTTACAGCAGACAAAGAATAAAAGAAATAAGTGAACAGAAAGCCTTACTGACGTGGAGTTGGTAAGGCTTTTTATATTGTTAAAAATTTAATCTATTTGTGAAATAAATCGCTTTTTTGCAAAAACTTAACATGATATTAACAGAATCTGAACAATAGTCAGAAAAATATAAAAGATTTCAAACAACTCTATTGCAAAAAATGAGAATATCGAGTATAATGGCGTTAATCGAAAGATGTATCATGAAAAAAGAAATGAGAGAATTAGCCACGAGTAGCTAATGGGAAGGAGGAACTATGGTACAGGCGATAACAAACGTGAACTCAGCAATTAATAGTGTTGTTTGGGGGCTTCCAATGATGGCCTTAATTTTAGGCGTAGGTATCTATTTATCAGTTCGTACAGGATTTGTACAGTTTCGACATTTTGGTTACATCATGAAGAACACCGCAGGAAAAGCATTCGAAAAGACGGAAACAAACGCAGGATCGGTTTCTCCATTTAAAGCAATGTGTACAGCACTTGCAGCATCGATTGGAACGGGAAATATCGCTGGTGTATCAGGTGCGATAGCAATCGGTGGACCTGGAGCTGTATTTTGGATGTGGGTATCAGCACTTTTAGGTATGTGTACAAAATATTCAGAAGTAACGCTTTCTTTGAAGTATCGCCAGAAAAATGCAGCTGGTGACTGGGTTGGCGGACCGATGTATTATATCACTAATGGACTCGGACAGAATTGGAAATGGTTGGCATGCTTGTTTGCAGGATTTGGAGCAATCGCGTCATTTGGTATTGGAAATATGACACAGATTAACACCATCGCTGGAACCGTGAATACAGCAGTTTCCAGCTTTGCATCCACAACAGAATCACAGCAGACAATCATTGCTTGGGTTGTTTCTATCATTTGTGCAATCGTTTGTGCAATCGTATTATTGGGCGGAATTGAACGATTAGCAGATGTATGCGGACTTATGGTACCTGTAATGGCTTTGATTTATATTATTGCTTCGCTTGGCGTAATTATTTTAAATGCGAGTGCAATTCCAGAAGCATTTTCAGCAATTTTTAGAGGTGCATTTGATCCTTCTTCTGTAGCAGGTGGACTTGCAGGTGTTGGAATCAAAACAGCGATTACCAAAGGTGTTGGACGTGGAATCTTTTCTAACGAAGCAGGACTTGGATCTGCACCAATCGCACATGCGGCTGCAGACGTAGATCATCCTGTAAAACAAGGAATCTTCGGTGTATTTGAAGTATTTATGGATACAATCGTTGTATGTACAATGACAGCATTAGTAGTGTTACTTGGTGTAGGTGTACAGAACATTGAATATGGAAATGACGTAGGTGCAAATTTGACAATCGCAGGATTTGAATCAGTATATGGCGGTGGATTCCCAGCAATCGCAGTAGCAATTTGCTTGACATTATTTGCTCTTTCAACGGTACTTACTTGGGGATTATATGGTTCTAGATGTACAGAGTTCTTATTTGGCTATAAAGCATCCAGAGTATACTTAGTGATCTTTTGTCTCTTCGCTTGCCTGGCAGGAGCAGTAGAACTTACATTGGCTTGGAACATTTCTGACACATTAAATGGTTTGATGGCGATTCCGAACTTGATAGGTGTAGCATTACTTAGTCCAGTAGTATTTAAACTGACAAAAGAATATTTTGCAGAAGTAAAGGCAAAAAAGAAAAAATAGGGAATGATATGGAAATGGGATGTAGCAAAAGCTACATCCTTTTTTCACGTATATGTTTTAAAAAAAGTGGGAAATGTGATAGAATAGAAGTGATTGAATTTTATAAGAAAATGAATTGGAGAAATAGAATATGGGGATTCACAATTTAACAAATTATGAGATTATAAAAGAAGAAGAACTAAAAGGAATTCAGGCGAAAGGATACTTGCTTCGTCACAAAAAGACAAATGCAAAGGTTGTTGCGATTGAAAATGATGACACGAACAAGGTATTTCATATTGGATTCCGCACACCGGTGTCTGATAGTACTGGAGTTCCACATATTCTGGAACATTCTGTGTTGTGTGGATCAAAGCATTTTCCAGCAAAAGATCCATTTGTAGAACTGGTAAAGGGGTCACTGAATACGTTCCTGAATGCGATGACTTATCCGGACAAAACGGTATATCCGGTAGCGAGCTGCAATGAGAAAGATTTTCAAAATCTGATGCACGTGTACTTGGATGCTGTATTTTATCCAAATATTTATCAGCATGAAGAAATCTTTCGACAGGAAGGCTGGAGTTATCAGCTGAATTCAGAAGAGGAGAAGCTGACGTATAATGGTGTTGTGTACAACGAGATGAAAGGCGCATTCTCGTCACCAGAAGGCGTGTTAGACCGTGTAGTACTGAATACACTTTTTCCGGATACATCCTATGCAAATGAATCTGGCGGGGATCCGGATGTGATTCCAGAACTCACGTATGAGCAATTTTTAAATTTCCATAGAAAGTATTATCATCCTTCTAACAGCTATATTTACCTTTATGGTGATATGGATATGGAAGAAAAACTGAACTGGATCGATGAAAATTATTTGAGTGATTTTGAAGCAGAAGAGATTGATTCACAGATTTTATATCAGGAACCATTTGCGCAAATGGAAGAAAAGACAATCTCTTATTCGATTACGCAGGAAGAACCAGAAGAAGATAATACGTATCTTTCATACAACAAGGTGGTTGGCACAAGTCTGGATAAAGAATTATATCTTGCATTTCAGGTGTTGGATTATGCGTTGTTGTCTGCTCCGGGAGCGCCACTTAAGAAAGCACTTACAGATGCAGAGATTGGAAAAGACATTATGGGTTCTTACGATAATGGAATCTATCAGCCAATTTTTTCTGTCGTAGCAAAGAATGCAAATGAAGAACAGAAGCAGGATTTTGTAAAAGTAATCGAAGATACACTTTCAGGAATTGTCCACAATGGAATCGATAAAAAAGCTTTGGAAGCAGGAATCAATTATCTGGAGTTTAGATATCGAGAAGCAGATTATGGAAATTATCCAAAGGGACTAATGTATGGTCTGCAGATGTTCGACAGCTGGCTGTATGATGAAAAAGAACCATTTATGCATATAGATTCTTTAGAAACATTTGAGTTTCTTAAGAAATGCGTTGATAGTAATTACTATGAAGAACTTCTTCAAAAATATATCCTGGATAACCCACATGGTGCAATTGTCGTTGTAAAACCAGAAAAAGGTCGCACTGCAAGACTAGACGAAAAGTTGGATGAGAAGCTTCAGGAATATAAGGCATCTCTTACAAAAGAAGAAGTGCAGGAACTTGTGAGACGCACGAAAGAATTGGAAGAATATCAATCTGCACCGGAAAGCGAAGAAAATCTCAAGTGTATACCAGTGCTTCGAAGAGAAGATATTTCCAGAGAAATCGAACCAATCATCAACGAGGAAATGAAGATGAACGGTGTGCCAATGATTTTCCACGAAATTGAAACAAATGGAATCGGCTACTTGGATTTGCTGTTTGATTTGTCCTCTGTGAGCGAAGAATTGCTTCCATATGTGGGAATCTTACAGTCTGTATTAGGAATCATAGATACTGAACACTATGAGTATGGGGAGTTATTTAACGAGATTAACGTACACACAGGTGGAATAGGAACGTCTCTGGAATTGTATAATGATGTAACGGATGTTCAGGGAAAAGCATTTAAGGCAACCTTTGAAATCAAAGGGAAGGCATTATATAGAAAGTTGCCAGTATTGGTTGAGATGATGGGAGAAATTCTGACAGCATCTCGTTTGGATGATACAAAACGTATCAAGGAAATCCTGGCAATGCTGAAATCAAGATTGCTTATGAAATTCCAGTCCTCTGGTCATTCAACAGCTGCATTACGTGCGATGGCATATGCATCACCATCTGCAAAATTGAAAGATATGACAAATGGAGTAGAATTTTACCGTGTAGTAGAAAAACTGGAAGAAAATTTCGAAGAAGAAAAAGAAAGACTTTCAGAAACTTTAGAGTTGCTTGCGAAACAAATATTTGTCAAAGAAAACATGATGGTTAGCTATACAGCATCACGTGAAGGATTGAAAGATTTGGAAACAATGTTGGGAAAATTCCAGAATCAACTCTTTGCATATAATCAGAAGGAAGAAGAAACACGCTGCATCATTCATTGTGAAAAGAAAAATGAAGGATTTAAAACAGCATCAAAAGTACAGTACGTAGCCAGATGTGGAAATTTCATAGATCAAGGTGTAGACTATACTGGTGCTTTACAGATATTAAAAGTTATCTTAAGTTATGATTATCTGTGGCAGAATATCCGAGTAAAAGGCGGAGCGTATGGCTGTATGAGCAACTTCAACCGCATTGGAGACGGATACTTCGTATCTTATCGCGATCCACATTTAAAACGTACGATGGAAGTGTACGAAGGGGTGGTAGACTACTTGAAGAACTTCGAAGTCAGTGACCGCGATATGACAAAATACATCATTGGAACAATGAGCAATATCGATCAGCCGATGTCACCAGCGACAAAAGGCGATCGCTCCATGAACTTGTATATGAATAAAGTGAGCGAAGAAATGATTCGCGAAGAACGTAATCAGATCTTAGACGCGACGCAGGAAGATATCCGCGCACTTTATAAAGTGGCAGAGGCAGTACTTCAGGCGGATCAGCTTTGCGTGGTAGGAAGCGAAGAAGTGATCGAAGCGAATAGGGAAATGTTTGGAACAGTGACAAAGTTTTAACAGGGCACGTAGCCTTTTGCAAAAAGGCTACGTGCTAAATTGACAAAATTGACAAAGGAGAAGCTATGAAAAAGGATTTTAAATCAGGATTTGTAACTCTTATTGGCCGTCCGAACGTGGGAAAATCCACGCTTATGAACCAGCTCATCGGCCAGAAAATCGCAATTACATCTAATAAACCACAGACAACAAGAAACCGCATCCAGACGGTTCTGACAACGGAGGATGGGCAGATTGTATTCGTAGACACTCCAGGAATTCACAAAGCTAAAAACAAGCTTGGTGAATACATGGTGAATGTAGCGGAGCGAACATTGAACGAAGTAGACGTAGTTCTTTGGCTTGTAGAGCCAACCACATACATCGGAGCTGGCGAGCAGCACATTGCAAAGCAGCTTCAGCGAGTAAATACACCAGTTATTCTGGTCATCAACAAGATTGACAGCGTGAAAAAAGAAGAAGTGCTAGCGGCTATCGCAGCCTACAAAGATATCTATGATTTTGCTGAAATTGTTCCGGTTTCTGCGAGAAACGGCAATAACAAGGATGAACTCGTGAACAGCATCATGAAATATCTTCCATATGGACCACAGTTTTATGATGAAGATACAATTACAGACCAGCCAGAACGTCAGATTGTTGCGGAACTGATCCGTGAAAAAGCATTGCATAGTCTTCAGGATGAGATTCCACATGGAATTGCTGTGGCAATCGACCAGATGAAGGCAAATAAAAAAGTAATGCATATCGACGCCACAATTATTTGCGAAAGAGATTCTCACAAAGGAATCATCATTGGAAAGCAGGGGGCGATGCTGAAAAAAATTGGCAGCACTGCTCGTTATGAAATTGAAAGAATGTTGGATATGCAGGTGAATTTGAAGCTTTGGGTAAAAGTGAAGAAGGACTGGAGAGACAGCGAATTTTTAATGAAAAATTTTGGATATCGAGACGAGGAATAAAAACAGACAAGTTTTGGGGATGCTAACCTTATCAAATTTGTGAAATGTATTTTTATAAATACGAATCAAACGCAAGATGAGGTGAGCAAATGCAAAAGGTATATTGGGAACATTTTTGGACGACAGGGAAAGTAGAAGATTACCTATGTTATAAAGGCATGGCGATTTGTGAAACTATTTTAAATCGCTATGAGAAAGAGGATACGTGTGAATCAGATAACAGTTACCGGGATGGTGCTTCAGGCAACACCAATAGCTGAATATGACAGACGTGTAGTGATCCTGAGCAAAGAACGTGGCAAGATTTCCGCATTTGCGAGAGGCGCAAGACGCCCGAACAGTGCATTGATGGGAATGACAAGTCCATTTTCTTTTGGTGAATTCACGATATACGAGGGGCGGACATCATATACATTGGTGTCGGCCTCTATTTCCAATTATTTTCAAGAGCTTCGTATGGACGTAGAAGGGGCTTATTACGGCTTTTATTTCATGGAGCTGGCAAATTATTACGCAAGAGAAGCAAATGACGAGACAGAGCTTCTGAAGCTGTTATATCAGACTATGCGTGCACTGATCAATCCGAAAATCCCGAATCTCCTGATTCGCTACATCTATGAACTGCGTGTGGTTGCGATTAATGGTGAGGGACCACAGGTGTTTGAATGTGTTTGCTGTGGCGACAGAGAGCGCAAGCAGGTGTTCAGCGTACGGAGGGGAGGTCTCGTGTGTGAAGCATGTTTGTCGAGAAATGTATCCGATGAAAAAAAGCTGCTTCCATCTACGATTTATACCTTGCAATATATTATTGCTTCGCCAATAGAGAAGCTGTATACATTCTTGGTAAATGATGAAGTGTTAAAGGAATTAGAAGACGTTGTGACAGAATATCTGAAAGAATATGTGGGAAAACGCTTCAAATCCTTGGAAATCTTAGAAACAATTGTGTGATAACACTTGAAATGAAAGTAGGTAAAGGCTATAATAAAATGCAATTATTCATTTTTATTACAAATGAAAATAGAAGGTGAGGAAAAGGAATATGGTAGAAAAATCTATGGACAAAATTGTAGCACTGGCAAAATCTAGAGGATTCGTATATCCAGGGTCTGAGATTTATGGCGGTCTTGCAAATACATGGGATTATGGAAATCTTGGTGTTGAATTAAAAAATAATGTGAAAAAAGCATGGTGGCAGAAGTTCATTCAGGAATCTCCATACAACGTAGGTGTTGACTGTGCGATTCTTATGAACCCACAGACATGGGTAGCAAGTGGACATTTGGGTGGATTCAGTGATCCACTTATGGACTGTAAAGAATGTCACGAACGTTTCCGTGCAGATCAGTTGATTGAAAACTTTGCAAAGGAACATGATATTGAACTTCAGGAGAGCGTAGACTCATGGACACAGGAACAGATGAAATCATTTATCGATGAGCACAATATTCCTTGTCCAACATGTGGAAAACATAACTTTACAGACATCCGTCAGTTCAACCTGATGTTTAAAACATTCCAGGGTGTAACAGAAGATGCAAAGAATACTGTTTACTTAAGACCTGAGACAGCACAGGGAATTTTCGTAAACTTTAAAAATGTACAGCGTACATCTAGAAAGAAAATTCCATTTGGAATTGGACAGATTGGTAAATCATTTAGAAATGAAATTACACCAGGAAACTTCACATTCCGTACAAGAGAATTTGAACAGATGGAATTAGAATTCTTCTGTGAACCAGGAACAGACCTTGAATGGTTTGCATATTGGAAACAGTTCTGCTTGAACTGGTTATCTACATT
>CAZPZR010000065.1:0-5862 GCA_964591105.1 uncultured Lachnospiraceae bacterium
TCGGTGCAGGTAACAACCCAATGGTTGGTATGACTGTAGCAGTAGCAGTTTCTATTGAAGAAGCAGCAACAGCAGGTAAATTCTAATTTAAGTAATTATTAGAAATAGCGAAAACCCTTGAAACTATGGTGTTTCAAGGGTTTTTCTTTGCTCATTTTCGCTATTAAGAAACTTAAATTTCCTATTTCGCGTTCCTGACAATTGTTTTTTCTCCTATAGAAACAAGCAACAATTTTTAATTGTTATTTTGGTCCCTGATAGTTCCTGGGCAAGAGATTTTCTGCCATAGAAACCGCGCTTTTGGAAATTTCATCAAATTCCTCAATTTCAATTGATTTCTTTGAATCGCACCCTATTTTTGAAAACGAATCTCCCAATATACAGACATAAATCTAAACATGCAAATATAAAGCAAGAAAATTGAAATCTTTTCTGTATCTGCTATAATAAGGTCAGACGGAGGAGATGAGTATGAAAAAAAGAATATTGAGTTTAATAATATCATCTGTAATGATGATGAGTCTGACCTGTGCATCACCAATCAATGTACAGGCTAGTTTTGATGCAAGCGTAGATGCCATTTCATATGGAGAATATGAGATTCCGGCTTATGATGGTGACATCTATGAAGTCGTAAATGACAATGATCCATTGTTTGAGGAAGACGAACTGGTAACAAAGCCATTTGAATACTACAGTGAGCTGGATTCACTTGGAAGGTGTGATGTTGCCTGGGCAAACATTTGTCTAGAACTGATGCCCACGGAAGAAAGAAAAGAAGTTGACTCTGTGAACCCGACAGGCTGGGTACAGAAAAAGTATGATTTTGTAGATGGCAAATATCTTTATAACAGATGTCATCTTATCGGATTCCAACTTGCTGGCGAAAATGCAAACGAGTTAAATCTCATTACTGGTACGCGTCAGCTTAACAACGAAGGAATGTTGCCATTTGAAAATCAGGTTGCGAATTATGTGAAGAAAACAGGAAATCACGTATTGTATCGAGTTACACCGGTTTTCGAAGATGATAATCTGCTGGCAAGCGGTGTACTTATGGAAGCAGATTCTGTGGAAGATGATGCAATTGAGTTTTGTGTATTTGTTTACAATGTGCAGGATGGAGTGAGTATCGATTACTCTACTGGAGAAAGCAGATGTACTTCTGAAATTTTAGATGAGCAGTATCTGATTACGAAAGCAGATATCATATTAAGCAAGAATTCATATACCTATACAGGAGAAGCAAAGTATCCAGTTCCTACAGTCTTTATGAATGGCGTGGAATTGGAAGAAGGTATAGATTATGAATGTGAGTACGAAAAAAATAAAAATGCAGGTACAGGACTTGTTCATATCACTGGCTTAGGACAATATTATGGAACAGCAACACGTTCATTTAAGATTTCCAAGAAAGCAATTTCTTCTGTGAAAATTGATTCAATTAGCAAGAAAACATACACAGGAAAACAGATAAAACCATCGGTATCTCTGTGGAATAATGGTAAAAAATTAGTCAATGGAACAGACTATACAGTTACTTACGGAACAAACAAAAATACTGGAAAAGGAATTGTAACCGTGAAAGGTAAAGGAAATTATGAAGGAAGCAAACAAATTACATTTAAAATTGTTCCGAAAAAACCGACGATTTCAAAAACATCCAGTCAAAAGAAAAGTATTACGGCGAACTGGAAAAAGCCAACAGGTACAACAGGATTCCAGGTGGCCTACAGAAAGAAAGGCTCAGATACTTGGAAATATAAAGTGACAAAGAACACATCAAGTACCATTAGTGGGCTTACGTCTGGAACGAACTATCAGCTTAAAGTAAGGGCATATAAGCTTGTCGGAAATGATAAATATTATGGTGATTGGAGCTCTATCAAAGTAATTAAAACAACTGGTAAAAAAGGCACTACGTCCCCTGGTACATCAAGTACTTATGTGTGGATAAGTGAAAGCGGAAGTAAGTATCATAAAATTAATAATTGTGGAAGAATGAATCCGAGCAAAGCCAAAAAGATTACAAAGAGTGAAGCACAATCAAGAGGATTAAGTGCGTGTGATAAATGCTTCTAAAATAGAAAAGGCAGGAACATATGATGAAAGAAAAGAAGATAGCAAAGATAGCACTTTTTGTAACTGCCGCGCTGTGGGGAAGTACATTCGCGATTGGCAAAATTGCGACAGAGGTATTCTCAGCATCTTTTATAATTGCGTTGCGATTTACAGTTGCAAGTGTTGTGCTCCTGATTCCCGCCTTTCCAATGCGTAAGCTATTGAATGCACAATATTGGAAGGATGGCGTTTGGATGGGAATCACATTGTTCGCTAGCCATATTCTTCAGGTGGCTGGTTTGACAATGGATACTTCGCCGGGGAAAAGTGCGTTCCTTTGTACGACTTATAGCGTGATGGTTCCATTTTTATACTGGTTTGTTACGAAAGAGAGACCGAAGATTCTGCATATTGTATGTGTGTTCGTGTGCGTGATTGGTGTAGGTGTACTGTCTCTGGAAGGTGGATGGGGAATGTCCGTCGGAGATATTCTTACTGTGCTCAGTGGAGTCCCTTGCGCGGTAAATATTGTTATTTCTGCCATTGTGTGCAGAGATAAGAATCCGCTGCTGCTTACGACGATTGAATTGTGGGTTGTAGCGATACTGGCATGGATATTTGTAATCGTTACGGGAACATTCCCTGCGCAGTTTCCGGCGGCAGCAGTGGGAGGCATTGTCTATCTTGGAATATTTGCCACAGCACTCTGCTTATTTTTGCAAAGCTTTGGGCTGAAATACGCGGAGACATCTGTTGGAGGAATGATTCTTAGTCTGGAATCTGTTTTTGGTGTGATTTTTTCAATCGTTTTATACAAAGAACAGATTACGGTGAGAATGATGATTGGATTTGTTTTGATTTTCATTGCCATCATTTTTTCGCAGAAAGAAGAATAAAAGAGGATTTATAAAAATATAATTGACAGTAATATTCTAATAGAAAACCCTCTTTCTGGTTCAGATGAACCAGAAAGAGGGTTTTGTTCTAATCATAAACTCGTACAATATCGGAATAGAAATTATTCATTTCTTCCGCAGTATCAAAAGTTGCAAGGTACATCTGATTTCCCATAGCGCCAGATAGAGCTTCTGCAACGCGGTCTACAGCCTTGATATGTGCGCCATATTTTCTAAGAATATCATCCTGTGTCATTATGAAATTCTTGCCATCGCGAAGACCAGCAAATGCACAGTAGTGATGCTCTCCAACTGGAAGAGTAGAATGTCCAAAAGCAATCATATCTGCCCAGATTTTATAGACATTTGTACTATTTGCGTAGTTCATCATATCAGGAGAAACACCGCCGCTTGGTCGCATATTAACTTCAAGGGCAACCACATCTCCCTTCTTTCCAAGGGACTCCTGATCTTCCAGAAGACGGAAAAATTCAAAATGTACAAATCGATTTTCTACGCCAAAACTTTTCACTGTCTTACGACCTGCTTCGCGGATATCATCTGGAAGCTCTTTTTGAATGTAGAAAATAGAGTTGTCAGAGTGATTGACAATGTCCATGATGGAGACTGGCGATACGTTTCCAGTTTCAAATAATGGCTCGCCGCCTGCACCAAGAATGGCATCATAAGTCTGCACTTCTGCGTTGACAAATTCCTCCATAATGTACTGTACGCCATCTATTTTAGTTGCAAAGAAATGTGCAAGATCCTCCTCGCAGGTAATCTTGTGAGTGTCAGAAGCCCCCACTCCATTATCTGGCTTTGTAATCACAGGATATCCGACCGTCTGGATAAAGCGGATACAGCCCTCCCAGTCCTCGACCAGGTAGTATCTTGCGACAGGGATACCGGCTTTCATGTAATATTCCTTCATGCGGGATTTGTGCTTGATTCGTGCCATGTCCTCTGTGTGGAATCCAGTGGAAATATTAAAATCGGTGCGCAGTCTTGCGTCGCGTTCCAACCAATATTCGTTGTTGGATTCTAGCCAGTCAATACGTCCATGCTTGAAAGTGAGAAAAGCAACTGCACGATAGACCTCGTCATAGTCTTCCATACTGTTTACTTTGTAGTATTCATTCAAGCTGGCCTTTAACTCTGGTAAAAGTTCATCATAAGGCTGATCGCCGATTCCGAGAACATTCATACCATTGTTCTTCAGTTCCTGGCAAAAATGCCAGTAGTTTGTAGGGAAATTTGGGGAAATAAATATAAAATTCTTCATAAACTCTCATCTCTTTTCTTTGGTGTCTTACTTTTAGTTGCATTGTTTTATATAAATCATTTGTCCCTGGCAAATGAATTTATGTGAAGTAACTGCTAATGATAGAGCAGTGTGTGGATGAAAAACGGTAATTGCTTTTCCCAGCTTGCTTCGGAATGTTCTCCGTGTGGGATGATGCGGGAAGTTAGCATAATCTGTTTGTGGAAAAGCGTAGATGTTACGTGTCCCCAAACTGTATGCATTCCCTTGTGGTTCTTCATTTCGTTCTGCCCGTAATCCATATATAGTACAGTATCGGACTTCATATGAGAATGATAAATAATCTCGGTAATTCCTTCGGGATCTACCCAAAGGGATGGAGATAAGGCTGCTCCTTTTCCAAAAATATGGTTATATTCGGAAAGAGCATATACGGTCATGAGTCCTCCCATGGAACTTCCAGCAATAAAGGTATGCTTTCGGTCTGGGAGTGTACGGAATTGTGTGTCAATGGTTGGTTTTAATTCCTTGACGATCCAATCCATTGTGCGGTTTCCACGTCCTTCGATGTGACCAAAGTGGGAATCGTCAAAGGTGAAAGGTGAATATTCGGATAAGCGGCTGTTATCTGGTTCGGAATGATGGTTGCATTCGATGGCAACAATAATCATCTGTGTACGGCTCTTATCCATATATTTTTTCATTCCCCAGCTCTTACCGTAGGTGGCGTCACTGTCCAGAAAAACATTGTGTCCGTCAAACATATAAAGAACTGGATAATGCTTCTTGGTTCTCCACTTGTAAGAGTCTGGCAAATAGATGTAAAGTCTTCGTTCTTCGTCACCTGTCAATTCAGGAATTGTAATGTTCCATTTTTTTAGCATAAGAATCCTCCATTCTATAGACAAGCGTTCTATATCGTTAAAATATACCACGAAAATGTATAAATATCAATGTAAAAACTCAAGGAACACATCGTTTGACAATCCTATAAAAGGTGGGTAGAATGGAGTAAGATAAGTCATTAGGAGGAGAAGAAAATGAAAAGATATTTAAAGAAATCGATTGCTGCGATGATGATTGTAGCGCTAATGCTTTGTTCTGTGGAACTTACTGATTTGGGAACAGGACTTACGCTTACAGCGAAGGCAGCGACAGCAGAAAGTGGTCAATGTGGCAAAGACCTTACCTGGAACTTCAAGGATGGCACACTTACGATTACAGGTAGCGGTGAGATGTATGATTATGATGAATCATCTGATTTATCACCATTTCGCGTTGCGACGGATATAACATCAATTGTAATCTCAGAAGGTGTAACGAGTATCGGAGATTATGCATTTACAAATTGCACAAAATTAACAAGTGTAACGCTGCCGGAAGGACTTGAAAGCATAGGAAGCAATGCATTTAAAAATTGCAAAAAATTAGTAAATATAACGTTGCCAGAAGGAGTAACGAGTATCGGAAGTTCAGCGTTTGAGGGATGCAGCAGTTTGAAGAGTATAGTAATCCCGGAAGGAGTAACGAGTATCAAATGGGACGCATTTTATGATTGTAGCAGTCTGGAAAGTATAGAGTTGCCGGAAGGAGTAACGAGTATCGGAAGTTCAGCGTTTGAGGGATGCAGCAGTTTGAAGA
>CAZPZR010000065.1:5962-6246 GCA_964591105.1 uncultured Lachnospiraceae bacterium
GTATAGCAATCCCGGAAGGAGTAACGAGTATCGGAAGTTCAGCGTTTGAGGGTTGCAATAGTTTAGAGAGTATCGAACTTCCAGAAGAAGTGACGAGTATTGGCTATTCCGCATTTTCTGGATGTAGTAGCTTGAAGAGTATAGTAGTGCCGGAAGGAGTGACGAGTATCGAAGGTTATACATTTTATGGTTGCAATAGCTTAGAGAGTATCGAACTTCCAGAAGGAGCAATGAATATCGGATATTATGCGTTTGAAGGATGCAGTAACTTAGAAAGTATAGTG
>CAZPZR010000065.1:6346-10028 GCA_964591105.1 uncultured Lachnospiraceae bacterium
AAGGAGTGACGAGTATTGAATATTCTACATTTTATAACTGTGGCAGCTTGAAAAGTGTTGTAATACCAGACGGAGTAATGAATATCGGATATTATGCGTTTGAAGGATGCAGTAACTTAGAAAGTATAGTGATGCCAAAGAGAGCAGCGAGTATTGGCTATTCCGCATTTTCTGGATGTAGTAGCTTGAAGAGTATAGTAGTGCCGGAAGGAGTGACGAGTATCGAAGGTTATACATTTTATGGTTGCAATAGCTTAGAGAGTATCGAACTTCCAGAAGGAGTAATGAATATCGGAGGTGCAGCGTTTGCGAACTGTAGTAGTCTGACGAGCATTGCAATCCCAGAAGAAGTAACGAGCATTGGTTCTGCAGCGTTTAAGGGTTGCAATAGTTTAGAAAGTATCGAACTTCCAGAAGGAGTGACGAGTATTGAATATTCTACATTTTATAACTGTGGCAGCTTGAAAAGCATTGTAATCCCAGACGGAGTGACGAACATTGGAGAAGGTGCGTTTTATGGATGTATTAGCTTGGTGAGCATCGAATTACCAGACGGAGTAACAGATATAGAGATGTCTGCATTTTCTGGATGTAGTAGCTTGACGAGTGTTGTAATACCAAAAGAGATGACGAGCATCAAGGAATTTGTGTTTGTTGGATGTAGTAGTTTAACGAGTGTTGTAATACCAGAAAAGGTAACAAGTATCGGATGGACTACATTTATGGACAGCACAAATCTTGTTATATATGGATATAGTGGCAGTTATGCAGAGGAATATGCGAAAGAATTTGATATTCCTTTTATAAGTATTTGTGAACATGGAATTTCAGCATATGAAACCACAACTACAAAAGCTACAACATCCAAGAATGGTTCCATTGTTACGAAATGCTCTGTCTGTGGTAATGTGTCAAGTAAGACTACCATCTACCGTCCGAAAACAGTGACATTATCTGCGACAAGCTATACATATAATGGAAAAGTGAAGGCTCCAAAAATTACAGTAAAGGACAGCAATGGAAAGACTATTTCCGCAAGCAATTACACAGTAATTTATAGCAACAACAAAAATGTTGGTGAAGCGACTGCAACGATTAAATTCAAAGGAAATTATTCAGGTACTATCACAAAGACGTTCAAGATTAACCCTGTGACAACAAGCATTTCTAAGCTTACTGCTAAGAGCAAAGGATTTACAGCAAAGTGGACGAAAAAGACAACACAAGTAACTGGATACCAGCTTCAGTACGCTACATCAAGCAGCTTTAGTAAGGCTAAGACAGTGACGATAAGTAAAAATAGTACGACATCAAAGACAATTTCAAGTCTTACAAAGAACAAGAAGTATTATGTACGTATCAGAACTTATAAAACAGTGAATGGAACAAAATATTATTCTTCTTGGTCAAGTAAAAAGAGTATTAAAACAAAATAGAAACACAAAAACAAAAGGGGAGTAGGCAATGAAGAAAAGACGAAAAAAGAAGTTGCCGGCAGTTGCAGTCGTTGGAATCTTGCTTGTGACAGGATGCATAAATCTGACAGATTTTATGCAGGATGATACGCAGGGGAGAGCGAAGCAGGCATTGACAACAACGACAGCAAACGGCGAGATGGACGTGACATTTTTTGACGTTGGACAGGGAGATTGCACATTGATTCAGACAGAAGAAGAGACGATGCTGATTGATGCAGGCAATAACCATAAGGGTGAATTGGTTGTTCAATATCTAGAAGATGCAGGGGTGGAAAAGCTAGATTATCTGGTGTTGACTCATCCGGATGCAGACCACATTGGTGGAGCGGACAATGTTATAGAAAATGTGGAAGTTGAAACAGTCCTTATGCCTAAGGTTACGAATGATACGATGACCTATGAGGAAGTAATCGAGGACATTGAACTGTATGGAATCGAAGTGATTCATCCAGAGACAGAGGAAGTATATACATTGGGAGACGCGGAATTTATGATTCTTTGTCCAGATGTATCTGTTGAGAAGGAAAATGATCTGAACAATGCCTCCGTGGGGATCAAGTTGATCCACGGAGAAAATTCCTTTGTCCTTTGCGGAGACGCAGAAGAAGAGTCTGAGCATGAGATGGTTCGGGAATTTGGCAGTGAGCTGGAATGTGATGTGTTAAAATGTGGACATCACGGAAGTGCGACCGCATCATCAGAAGAATTTTTAGAAGCGACAGATCCTACCTGGGCAGTTATCAGTTGTGGAGAAGACAACTCTTACGGACATCCACATGCAGAAGTGCTGGAACGGCTAGAAAATGATGATGTGCAGACGTATCGAACAGATCGATTGGGAACAATTCGTGCGGTTAGTGACGGAGAAAACATTCATTGGTCAAGTGAAACAAAGTAGCATTTTCTTGGTGATGACAAAATTGTTTTAGAAAAAGAAGAGATATTAGAAATTTACTTGACAAAAGTGAAAAGGGATGTTATTGTATAAAAACAGAACGCACTCTGTTTTTTAAATATTTTTAGAAAGAGGTGCATTATGCAGAGAGTATTTTCATTATTAGTAGATAACCATCCTGGTGTGCTGAGCCGTATTTCAGGGTTGTTCAGTAGACGTGGATACAGTATCGACAGTATTTCCGCAGGGGTAACAGCGGATCCAAGATTTACACGAATTACAATTGTAGCCAGTGGTGATGAGCTAATCTTGGCACAGATTGAGAAACAAGTGTACAAGTTGGAAGAAGTTCGTGTAGTGAAGGTGTTAAAGCCGGAAGATTCAGTATATAGAGAATTAATTATTGTTAAGGTTCGTGCGAACAAGGCAGAACGTGCAGAGATTATTTCTGTGGCAGACATTTTCAGAGCAAAGATTGTCGATGTGGAAAAAGAGTGTCTGATGGTAGAACTTACAGGTACACCATCCAAGCTACAGGCATTTTTGGAACTGTTAGAAGGATACGAGATCTTAGAACTTGCAAGAACAGGAATTACAGCTCTTTCAAGAAGTGTAGAAGGAGTTACATACTTCGACTAGGTCGAAGCAAAGCGTGATTAAAACGTCTTTAAATAGAAGTGAGGTTAGCGCCTACAGCTATTTAATCATAAAAAAGAATGAATTTTAGGAGGAATGTCAAATGGCAGCAAATATTTATTATCAGGAAGATTGTAACTTATCATTATTAGAAGGAAAAACAATTGCCATCATTGGTTACGGAAGCCAGGGACATGCACATGCCCTCAACTTAAAAGATTCTGGTTGTGATGTAATTATCGGTCTTTACGAAGGAAGCAAATCTTGGAAGAGAGCAGAAGAACAGGGACTGAAAGTATACACAGCAGCTGAAGCAGCAAAGAAAGCTGATATTATCATGATTCTTATCAACGATGAAAAACAGGCAGCAATGTACAAAGCTGATATCGAACCAAACCTTGAAGAAGGTAACATGTTAATGTTTGCACATGGATTCAACATTCACTTTGGACAGATTGTACCACCAGCATATGTTGACGTTACTATGATCGCTCCAAAAGGACCTGGACACACAGTAAGAAGCGAATATCAGGCAGGAAAAGGTGTTCCTTGTCTTGTAGCTGTAGAACAGGATGCAACAGGAAAAGCATTAGACAAAGCACTTGCATATGCAGCAGGAATCGGTGGAGCAAGAGCTGGTGTTCTTGAAACAACATTCCGTACAGAAACAGAA
>CAZPZR010000066.1:0-9634 GCA_964591105.1 uncultured Lachnospiraceae bacterium
ATCCTATATTCAATAATAACGCAAATTTTTTTTAAAAGCAATCAAAAATTAAGTTATCCACAAATTATCCACAGGTTATCCACATCTTGTGGATAACTAATTATTCCATCACAAGATATGACGAAAAAGTCTTCAAATTGAAAAAAGATAGCAAATTGCTTGACTTTAAGGGCTTTTTTGAATATAATTGAAATGATGTTTTTTAGAAGAGGAGGTGCCTTAGACTATGAAAATGACATTCCAACCGAAAAAGAGATCTCATGCAAGAGTTCATGGGTTCAGAGCTAGAATGAGTACTGCAGGCGGAAGAAAAGTATTAGCAGCCAGAAGATTAAAAGGAAGAAAGAAATTATCAGCGTAGGCCGCATATATGTGGCCTTTTCTTCTATTTATTTTTAATTAGGAGTAAAGAATGAACTATTCCGAATCATTAAAAAAACACCGGGATTTTCAACATGTTTATAGAAAAGGAAAATCCTATGCTAATAAATATCTTGTCATGTATATAATAGGAAATGATTTAAATAAGAACAGATTAGGTATTTCTGTTAGCAAAAAAGTAGGTAATAGTGTCGTAAGACACAGATTGACAAGATTGATCAGAGAAAGTTATCGAAGAAAAGAAGAATGTTTCAAGTGTGGTTTTGATATTGTTGTGGTAGCAAGAGCAGGTGCCAAAGGTCGGGCTTATGTAGATATTGAGAGTGCTCTTATGCATTTGGGACATCTTCATGAAATAATATAAGGTGACGTTTTATGAAAAGAATTCTGTTAGAATTGGTGAGATTCTATCAAAAATATTTGTCTGGATTAAAAGGTTATTCCAGTTGTAAATTTTACCCTACCTGTTCGCAATATGCTTTGCAAGCAATTGAAAAGCATGGTGCGTTAAAAGGTGGGTGTCTTGCTTTATGGAGAATTCTAAGATGTAATCCGTTTACCAAAGGGGGTTACGACCCTGTTCCTTAAAAATTTAATAAGATGGAGGAAGGATCAATGACTTTTAGTTTATTGAGTGCGGCAAACTGGCCAATCGTAGGACAGATTTGTTGGTTGTTAGGTAAAGTAATGAACTTTATCTATAATTTTTTGGATGGTGCGTTGCCATCAGACAGTGGCCTGGTAGGTCTTTCTATTATCATATATACAATCATCGTATATATGTGTATGCTTCCAATGACTGTGAATCAGCAGAAAACATCAAGACTTACAAGTGTAATGAATCCTGAAATCAAAGCAATTCAGAAGAAGTATCAGAACAAAAAAGATCAGGCTTCTGTAATGAAGATGAATGAAGAAATTCAGCAGGTGTATGATAAGTATGGTACATCTATGACAGGGGGATGTCTTCCTTTATTAATTCAGATGCCATTCTTGTTTGCACTTTATCCTGTAATTTACAACATTCAGGATTATGTTCCAGCAATTGCAACTGCTCCAGCTGAAGTAAACAAATTTTTGACAATTCCTAGTTTAACAATTACACCATGGGATATGTTAAAAAACAGCGGTTCTTTCGGAATGCCAGCAGCAGTTGTATTTATTACAGCAGTATTCTTACCTGTATTTTCAGCTTTGACACAGATGATCAGTATTAAATTATCACAGTCTATTTCTCAGCAGAACATGGACAAGAATGATCAGATGGCTCAGACAATGAATACAATGAATACTACAATGCCTATTTTATCATTCTTTATGGTATTTACACTTCCAACAGGTATTGGTATTTACTGGATTTTCAGTGCTGTGATTCGTTGCTTACAGCAGATTTTCATTAACAAACATTTGAAAAAGATGTCTGTAGAAGAACTTATAGAGAAGAACAGAGAAAAAGCTGAGAAAAAAGCTGCAAAACGTAAAGAAAATGCAGAACGTGTAAATGCAATGGCTCAGACAAATACTAGAACAATGAAAGATAAAGCAAATCAGTCAGGTTCTGGTATGAGTGAAAAGGAAAGAGAAGAAAGAATTAACAAAGCCAGAATGAATGCAAAAGAAGGAAGTCTTGCTTCTAAAGCAAATATGGTAAAGAAATTTAATGAATCTAACAAATAATGATAGGGAGGCCCTGTTATGGATTATATTACAGTAACAGCAAAGACATTGGACGATGCAATTACAGAAGCATTGATTCAGTTAGGAGTAACAAGTGATCGTTTAGATTATATTGTTGTAGAAAAAGGGAGTGCTGGATTCTTAGGAATCGGCATGAAACAGGCTGTTATTAAAGCTCGTAAAAAAGAAGAAGAAAAAGAAGTCAAAGAAGAACTTGTTGAAGAGCCTGTAAAAGAAACAAAGAAAGAAGAAAAGAGAGAAAATAAAAAATCTCAGAAATCTGATTTCAAAAAAGACCACAAAAAAGATTCTAAGAAAGATTATAAAAAATCTAAACCAGAAGCTGTAAAAGTGGAAAAAGAAGTTAAAGAAGTTAAAGAGGAAACTGTAAAAGAAGAAGTTAAACTCGCAAAAGTTGAACAGGCAACAATTGAAGCTTGTGAAAAATTTGTAATCGATGTATTAAACGCAATGGATATGAAAGATGTAAAAGTTACATCTGAAATTGATGAAGAAGGTGCACTCAGCATTACAATGGAAGGCAGCAACATGGGAATCCTTATTGGAAAACGTGGCCAGACATTAGATTCTCTCCAGTATCTTGCAAACAGAGTTGCAAATAAGATGCAGGATGGATATGTAAGAGTAAAACTTGATACAGAAGATTACCGCAGAAGAAGAAAAGAAACACTTGAAAACTTAGCAAAAAATATTGCAAGTAAAGTTAAGAGAACAAGAAGAACTGTTTCTCTTGAACCAATGAATCCATATGAAAGAAGAATTATTCATTCTGCACTTCAGGGAGATCCATCTGTATCAACTCACAGTGAAGGTGAAGAACCATACAGAAGAGTAGTCGTTACATTAGTAAGACGTAGATAATAAAGTGTTTTAATTAGAAAGAAGGGGGTTTAAAAAACCTCCTTTTTTTTATATAATAGGATGAGATATGTCTAAATTTAAATTTAAGAACGGAGCGGACACTATGCTTAATTCATATTCAACTACAATTGCTGCGATTTCAACAGCTATGAGTAATTCTGGAATTGGAATTGTAAGAATGACAGGATCAGAAGCATTTGAAATTGCAGATCGTATTTATAGAGGAAAAACAGAAAAAAGATTAAATGAACAGAAATCGCATACAATCCATTATGGATATGTTATGGATGGAGAGGAAACAATTGATGAAGTTTTAGTGATGTTAATGAGAGGACCTCATAGTTATACTGGTGAGGATACTGTGGAAATTAACTGTCACGGTGGTGTTTATGTAGTAAAAAGAATATTGGAAACATTGATTAAGTATGGTGCGAGACCAGCAGAGCCGGGTGAATTTACGAAAAGAGCATTTTTAAATGGAAAATTGGATTTATCACAGGCAGAAGCGGTAGGAGATTTGATTACTTCTAAAAATGAATATGCACTTCAAAGTTCTATTCATCAATTAAAGGGAAATGTAAAAGATAAAATTAGTGAGATTAGAAAAAAGATTATTTATCATACCGCATTTATAGAAACAGCGTTGGATGATCCTGAACATATTAGTGTAGATGGATATGGAGAAGAATTGAGAAAAGTTGTTGTTGAATTGGTAAGTGAGCTTGAAAAGCTGCTTGCAAGTTGTGACAACGGAAGAATGATTAAAGAAGGAATTCAAACTGTAATTGTAGGAAAACCAAATGCAGGAAAATCCTCTTTGCTTAATGTTTTAGTAGGGGAAGAGCGTGCAATTGTTACAGATATAGCTGGAACAACACGAGACGTGTTAGAAGAACATATTAATCTTCAGGGAATTTCCCTTAACATTATGGATACAGCTGGAATTCGTGAGACAGAAGATATTGTGGAAAAAATTGGTGTCGATAAGGCAAAGGGACATGCAGAAAATGCAGACTTAATTATGTATGTTATCGATGCATCAGATCAATTAGATGAAAATGATTATGAAATCTTAAAGATGATTCAGGGAAAACAGTCCATTATTTTATTAAATAAGACGGATTTAGACATGGTTATTACGAAAGAATATGTAATGAAAGAATATGCAAAACTTCATTCTATGAAGAGTGAGGAATGTGAAAATATTCCAGTCATCGAAGTATCAGCTAAGAAAAAACAGGGAATTCAGGAATTAGAAGAAACTCTGAAAGAAATGTTTTTCAATGGAAAAATTTCATTTAATGATGAAATATACATTACAAATGTAAGACATAAAACTGCATTGCGTGATTCCTATGAATCGCTTCGCAAGGTTTTAGAGAGCATTGATATGGGAATGCCGGAAGATTTTTACTCCATTGATTTGCTGGATGCATATGAGTCACTTGGAAGTATTACAGGAGAAACGATAGGAGAAGATTTAGTTAATGAAATATTCAGTAAATTCTGCATGGGAAAATAATGATAAATATGATGTAGTTGTAATAGGTGCAGGACATGCAGGGTGTGAAGCAGCGCTTGCGACTGCAAGACTTGGTTGTAAGACGATTGTATTTACGGTAAGTGTAGATAGTATTGCTTTAATGCCATGTAATCCTAACATTGGAGGAAGTTCCAAAGGACATCTTGTAAAAGAAATTGATGCGTTAGGCGGTGAAATGGGGAAAGTAATCGACCAGACATTTATTCAGTCTAAGATGTTGAATAAATCGAAAGGTCCTGCTGTACATTCCTTGCGTGCACAAGCTGATAAGGCATGGTATAGCCGTACAATGCGCAGAGTTCTTGAAACTCAGGAAAATCTTGAAATTAAACAGGATGAAGTTGTAAATATTATTGTTGAAGATAAAAAAATTACAGGTGTTCAGACAGTATCAGGAAGAATCTACCGTTGTAAAGCGGTTGTTCTCTGTACAGGAACTTATTTGAAATCAAGATGTGTTTATGGCGATGTAAGTATGAACACAGGACCAAATGGTCTTCAGGCAGCTAATTATTTGACAGACTGTCTGAAAGAACTTGGAATTAAAATGTACCGTTTTAAGACGGGAACACCTGCGAGAATTGATAAAAATAGTGTTGATTTTTCAAAGATGGAAGAGCAATTTGGTGATGAAAGAGTCGTTCCATTTTCATTTACAACGAATCCGGATGATGTACAGATTGATCAGGTTTCTTGCTGGTTAACATATACGAATGAAAAGACACATGAAATCATTAGAAACAATTTGGATCGTTCCCCATTATATTCTGGTATGATTGAGGGAACGGGACCAAGATATTGTCCGTCAATTGAAGATAAAGTGGTTAAATTTGCTGATAAAAATCGTCATCAGGTATTTATCGAACCAGAAGGATTGGAGACAAATGAAATGTATATTGGAGGAATGTCAACTTCACTTCCAGAAGATGTACAGTATGAAATGTATCGAACAGTTCCGGGGTTGGAAAATGTGAGAATTGTCAGAAATGCATATGCGATTGAATATGATTGTATAGATGCGAGACAGTTAAAACCATCTTTGGAATTTAAAGAAATTGATGGTATGTTTAGTGGTGGTCAGTTCAATGGAAGTTCTGGTTATGAAGAAGCAGCAGCACAAGGTTTAATTGCAGGAATTAATGCTGCAAGAAAACTTAGTGGACAGGAACCTGTAATTTTAGATCGTTCTCAGGCATACATTGGTGTATTGATTGATGATCTTGTTACAAAAGAGAGTCATGAACCATATAGAATGATGACATCCAGAGCGGAATATCGTCTGTTACTTAGACAGGATAATGCGGATCAGAGATTAACAAAAATAGGTTATGAAATAGGATTGATCGAAGAGGAACGCTATGAAAGACTTGTCTTAAAACAGCAGTTAATTGCTAGTGAAATAGAACGATTAAAGCGCGCGACGGTTGGAGCTAATGAAACAGTTCAAAACTTGTTGAAAGAATACGGAAGTACACCGCTTTCTTCTGGATCTACTCTAGCTGAACTGATCAGAAGACCAGAATTGTCCTATAAAGAATTAGAATCTATCGACGCAAAAAGACCAGTATTTCCAGCTGATCTTGAAGAAGAAGTAATTGAACAAGTAAATATTTCTTTGAAATATGAAGGATATATTACAAGACAGGAAAAACAAGTTGAACAATTTAAGAAACTTGAAAAGAAAAGAATTCCTGAAAATATTGATTATGATCAGGTGAAAAGTCTTCGAATTGAAGCTGTACAGAAGTTAAAAGAGTATCGTCCAATTTCAATTGGACAGGCATCTCGAATTTCTGGGGTATCACCTGCCGATATATCAGTATTACTTGTGTATCTTGGAGGAGCATCAAGAAATGAATAATTTATTAAAAGAGAAAGTTTCTACATTAGGAATTGAACTGACAGATAAGCAAGTTGAACAATTTATTCAATATTTTGAAATTCTTGTAGAATGGAATAAAGTAATGAATCTCACAGGAATTACAGAATATGAAGAAGTTGTTGAAAAACATTTTGTAGACAGCTTATCCTTAGTTAATGTTTTGAATCTTCAGACACGTGAAACTGTGATTGATATAGGAACGGGAGCAGGTTTTCCGGGAATTCCTTTAAAAATCGCTTTTCCACACCTTAAAATTACTCTGTTGGATTCTTTAAATAAAAGAATTAAGTTTTTGAATACCGTGATCGAAACATTAGGTCTCGAAAACATTGAAACCATTCATGGAAGAGCAGAGGACTTTGCAAAACAGGCAGAATATAGAGAACAATATGATCTCTGTGTTTCACGTGCTGTTGCAAATCTATCTACTTTATCAGAGTATTGTCTCCCATATGTTAAGGTGGGGGGAATGTTTGTTCCGTATAAATCAGGAGAAATCGATGAAGAAGTGAAAAATGCTTCGAAAGCAATTTCAATCCTTGGTGGAAAAAATGTTGATACTGTGAAGTTCCAGTTACCGGGAACAGATATTGGAAGATCATTTGTGAAAATTGAAAAGATAAAGAGTACAGCGAAAAAGTATCCACGAAAAGCTGGATTACCATCAAAAGAGCCATTGTAAAAACAATGGCTCTTTTTTGACTAAATATTCGCAAATAAAATGTTTGTCTGTTCCACAAAGTTAGCTGCATGTTCTAATTGTGGCAGATAATTACTATTATCAAATTTGATGATTTCAATGGAAGGAATAACTTCTTCATACTTAAGTGCTATATCATAATACTTATCTTGTTCATCACCAACATAGATGAAAATACTATTATCGACATCTTTGATACAATTTTTAATATTAATTGTCGTATATTTTCCTGCTAAACTTGAAAATACATATTTTGAATCAGAAATACCGGTGTGTGCGTTCGCATAGTATTCAGCAATGAGACTTTCTTCAATTTTAGTCGCGTCACTATAATAATGTTCTTCAAATAATTTGTACAGTTCATCTTTAGAAGTATATAAATTGTAAACGAATGTTCCAAATACAGGAAAATTAATTAATTTAGCAAATGTCTTGCTTTTCTTTCCAGGATTCTTGGTGAGCTGATTAATATCAGTTGGATTTACTAAAACAATTTTATCAATAATGGATTTATCGTTCTGACATGCTGCGAGTATAAATGCACTGGAATTTCCAGTTGCAATAATACTTGTTTTTTCTTTGATTACTTGCTTGATGAAATCTGTAATTAACTGAACGTACAAATAACTGGTGTATGTAATGTTAGGTTTATCAGAATGACCACATCCAAGTAAGTCTAAAGTATATACAGTATATGTTTGAGAAAATTCATCTACCACATGTTTCCATTCTAGGGAAGAACTGAAACTTGATAAATCGTGCACTAAAAGGAGAGGAGCACCAGATCCTTGTTTTGTGTAAGAAACATTTCCAAATTTCCAATTGTAATCTAGTGGAGAAGAATCAGTTCCAAAAACATTTTTATGTGCAGATAGATGAATGAGTTTATTGATTGTATGTAAAGTTAAGGTTGTTCCGGTTGCTAATGCTGTTGCTAATGCAAATTTCTTTTTCCATCCCATATTCATACCTTCTTTCAAAATGAATTTATAAAAATTATACTACAAACTTCAAAAAGTGTAAATGTTTCACGTGAAACATCCGAAAAAAGCAAATGATACAAGTGAAATGTTTCACGTGAAACATTTTGAAAAAATATGATGTAAACATAAAAAAGAATGTAACAAATAATCTAACGTTTCACGTGAAACATTTATGAAAAACGGAAAAACTATGTTTCACGTGAAACATTTTGTGGATATGTATTTGAAAAAGTGTTATACTATTCGTAGACATTTTGAAAAATGAAATGTGAAACAGAAAGGTGATAAATAATGGGAAGAATAATAGCTATTGCTAACCAAAAAGGTGGGGTTGGTAAGACGACTACAGCTATAAACCTATCATCGTGCCTTGCTGAAAAAGGTCAAAAAGTCTTGGCAATTGACATGGACCCACAGGGAAATATGACAAGTGGTCTTGGTGTTGATAAAGATGAGGCGGAAAAGACAATTTATGACCTTCTTATAGGGGAAGCAGATATTAATGAGGTTATTTGGAAAGATGTAATGGAAAACCTGGATGTTATTCCAACAAATATTGATTTGTCTGCGGCAGAAATAGAATTGATAGGAGTAGAAGACAAAGAATATATTGTCAGAAACGCAATTTATAAGGTGAAAGATAATTATGATTTTATTATCATAGATTGTCCACCATCCTTAAGTATGTTGACAATTAATGCTATGACAACAGCTGATTCCGTATTAGTTCCAATTCAGTGTGAATATTACGCATTGGAAGGATTGAGCCAGTTGATTCATACTGTTGAGTTAGTAAAGGAAAGATTAAATTCTGGTCTAGAAATAGAAGGCGTTGTATTTACAATGTATGATGCCAGAACAAATTTATCTCTTCAGGTTGTAGAAAATGTAAAAGACAATCTTCAACAAAATATTTACAAGACAATCATACCAAGAAACATCCGATTGGCAGAAGCACCAAGTTATGGAATGCCAATTAACAAGTATGATGCTAAATCAGCAGGATCGGATGCGTATATGAGATTGGCAGACGAAGTAATCAACAGAGATGAAGAATTATAGGAGGCGTGAGAAATGGCTGTTGCAAAAAAAGGATTAGGAAAAGGACTTGATAGTTTAATTCCTGATAAAAAGAGTGGAAAACCAGCTAATATCAATAAATCCTCGTCGAGTAATATGAATGAAACATTGAAAACAGGCGAGCAAATGATGAAAATTAATAAAGTAGAGCCAAATAGAGATCAGCCAAGAAAAAAGTTTGAGGAAGATGCACTTTTGGAATTGGCAGATTCTATTAAACAATTTGGTGTTCTTCAGCCATTGCTTGTGCGTAAACGTGATGATTATTATGAAATCATTGCTGGAGAAAGAAGATGGCGTGCAGCTAAAATGGCTGGTGTAAAGGAAGTTCCTGTTATCATTAAAGATTATACAGAACAAGAAATTGTAGAAATCGGTTTAATTGAAAATATTCAGAGAGAAAATTTGAACCCAATTGAAGAAGCAATGGCATTCAAAAAATTACTTGAAGAATTCAATTTAAAACAGGATGAGGTTGCTGAAAGAGTATCAAAGAGTCGAACAGC
>CAZPZR010000067.1:0-9516 GCA_964591105.1 uncultured Lachnospiraceae bacterium
AACCAGAAATATCTTTTACTTCTTTTGCCTGTACCCATTTTGCTTCTTCCGGAATTGGAGCTGGTCCGTGATTTGCACCCTGAGCTACTGGACACATCATTTCTACTTCGTGTGAATAAATCATTTTAAAACTCCTTTCAACTCTGCGTGATTGTTCGTCGTATGTACTCGTTATATCTTTAACATCATACTTTCTTTATTTTCTCATATATTTCGACATTCGTCAATTGTGAATCATTCCGAAACCATCTGCTTTTCGTTCAAATCTTTTAACATTTTCACGAATCATGATTTCTTACATTCCGCCCTGTGTAAGTACCTGTACATTCTTAGCAACATAATCCACTAAAGATACAACTGTAAGAATCAAAGATACCCAGATCAGAACTGTTTCTACAATTCCAAATACACCGCCAAAATCAGCGATCAATACAATGATCATAGCCATCTGTGCCACTGTTTTAAATTTTCCCCAGTAGCTTGCAGCAATAACAATTCCGCTGTCAGATGCAACCAAACGGAATCCACTGATGATAAATTCTCTTGCAATAATAACAATAACAATCCATGCATCCAAGCGTCCCAATGGAATCAGGCAAATCATTGCTGAACATACTAGAAGTTTATCCGCCAATGGATCCATAAATTTTCCAAAGTTTGTTACAAGGTTTCTTGCACGTGCAATTTTTCCATCCAACATATCTGTAAGGCTTGCCACACAAAAGATTACTTTCTTTATTTTCTCATATATTTCGACATTCGTCAATTGTGAATCATTCCGAAACCATCTGCTTTTCGTTCAAATCTTTTAACATTTTCACGAATCATGATTTCTTACATTCCGCCCTGTGTAAGTACCTGTACATTCTTAGCAACATAATCCACTAAAGATACAACTGTAAGAATCAAAGATACCCAGATCAGAACTGTTTCTACAATTCCAAATACACCGCCAAAATCAGCGATCAATACAATGATCATAGCCATCTGTGCCACTGTTTTAAATTTTCCCCAGTAGCTTGCAGCAATAACAATTCCGCTGTCAGATGCAACCAAACGGAATCCACTGATGATAAATTCTCTTGCAATAATAACAATAACAATCCATGCATCCAAGCGTCCCAATGGAATCAGGCAAATCATTGCTGAACATACTAGAAGTTTATCCGCCAATGGATCCATAAATTTTCCAAAGTTTGTTACAAGGTTTCTTGCACGTGCAATTTTTCCATCCAACATATCTGTAAGGCTTGCCACACAAAAGATTACAAGAGCAATCCACTTATTGGCTGAGCCGCCAAGATCTGTCAACATAAATAACACGAAAAACGGTACCATAATTACTCTTAAAACAGTTAATTTATTTGGTAAATTCATTATACTAACTCTCCAATCAAATCATATTCTAATGCGCCGGTTACTTTTGCTTTTGCAAAGTCTCCTGACATCAGTTCCTCTTCTGTATTAATAAAGATCAATCCATCTACATTTGGTGCATCACGGTAAGTTCTTCCAACGTAAGCATTCTCATCCGCAACTTTTCCTTCGATCATGACAAGTACTTCTCTACCCACCATATCTTCCGCTTTGTCAAATGCGATTTCCTGCTGAAGTTCCATAAGTTCCGCCTGACGATCTTCTTTCACTTCTTCTGGAACCTGGTCTGGCATCTCTGCTGCTGGTGTGTTCTCTTCTGCTGAGTATGTGAATACTCCCAGTCGATCAAATTCCATCTCATCCACAAAATCCATAAGAATTTCGTGGTCTTCCTGTGTTTCTCCAGGGAATCCTGTAATCAAAGTTGTACGAAGTGTGATATCAGGAATCTCTTTTCGAAGTTTCTCTACCAGATCAATCAACTGCTGTCTGGAAGTTCTTCTTCCCATACGTTTCAAAATATTATCGCTTGCGTGTTGGATTGGAAGATCCAAATAATTACAAATCTTCTTTTCTTCTTTCATGACCTGAATCAAGTTATCATCAATTTCCTCTGGATAACAGTAAAGTACACGAATCCACTGAATTCCACTGATTTTACACAATTCTTTTAATAACTTGTGCAGAGATTTCTCTCCATAAAGATCTTTTCCATATAATGTTGTTTCCTGTGCTACCAGAATCAGTTCTTTTACTCCATCTTCTGCTAATGTCTGTGCTTCTTTTACCAGACGTTCCATCGGAACACTTCGGAAATTTCCACGAAGCTTTGGAATAATACAGTATGTGCAGTGCTTATCACATCCTTCTGCAATCTTCAGATAAGCAAAATGACCGCCAGTTGTTACCAAACGCTTTGCATCTACAAGTGGTAACGCATCAATATCTTCTACTTCAACCTGACTTTTTCCTGCCAATGCCTCTTCTACGACTTCTACAATCTTATCGTAGCAAGTAGTTCCAAGAACTGCATCTACTTCTGGAATCTCATCCAGAATTTCCTGCTGATATCTCTGTGCAAGACATCCTGTCACAATTAAAGCCTTCAGTCTTCCACCATTCTTATACTCTGCCATTTCCAAGATTGTCTGGATACTTTCTTCTTTTGCATCGTGAATGAAACTACAAGTATTGATTACAATAACATCAGCTTCATTCTCATCATCTACGATTCGATATCCGTGTTCATTCAAAAGTCCAAGCATAACTTCTGAATCTACTAGATTTTTATCACATCCCAGTGAAATAAATAATATATTCATCTTATCTCCTTTTCTAATCATTTGGAAAGAAAGGCAGATACCTCTCGGCATCTGCCCAATCATCATCTTCTTATTCGTTGTCTTCGCCAGAAATCTGAATCTTTCCCTGATTCATCTCGTCAACTGCGATTGACAGTGGCTTTTCTCCAGCCTTAGTTGCTACTCTTGGTGTAGAACCATCGATAATTTCTCTTGCTCTCTTTGCAGTAGCCATAACGATAGAATAACGGCTGTTAACTACTTTTGTTTCGCCTTCCTCTACGTCCTTGTTCACTACTTCCATTAAATCTGTGTAAGATGGGTGTAACATACACTATTCTCCTTTCAATTCTTCCTTCATGTATTCAATAAATGCTGTATTTCGAAAACTTCTTCTGTGTTCTCCTTGAATAATCTGATGTACTTCCTCTACGCATCGTTCCAGCTCATCATTGACAACCAGATAATCGTACTTGTCCATGCCTTCGGACTCTTCAATTGCACGATTCATACGTCCTTCAATAACGTCCATCGTCTCTGTTCCTCTGCCAACCAGACGCTCTTTTAAAATCTTCGCTGATGGTGGAGTCACAAACAACAACAGTGTATCTGGGAACTTTTCTTTTACTTTCAATGCTCCCTGAATCTCAATCTCAAGGATAACATCCTTCCCAGCTGCAAGCTGTTCTTCCACATATGCACGTGGAGTACCATAGTAATTATTCACGTACTTAGCATACTCTATCAATTCGTCTTTCGCAATCATTTTTTCAAATTCTTCTACGGTTTTGAAAAAATATTCTCGTCCGTCTACTTCCCCAGTACGCGGTCCTCTAGTAGTTGCTGAAATCGATAAAGCATAGTTATCGTACTTCTCCATAATCGCTTTCATGATCGTTCCTTTACCGGAACCTGAAAAACCTGATACAACGATCAGAATCCCCCTCTGAGCCATAGCCTTCTCTCCTTTTGCTTATTCAATATTCTGAATCTGCTCTCTCACCTTTTCAATCTCAGTCTTCAGCTCAATTCCAATATTCGATGTCTTCAAATCATTCGCCTTAGACAAAATGGTATTCGCTTCTCGATTCATCTCCTGTGCAATGAAGTCTAACTTACGTCCAATACCATTCTCACCGGAAAGTAATGTTTCCTTCATATGTACCACGTGACTTCTGAGACGTACGACTTCTTCGTCTGTGCACATCTTATCGGAAAAAAGAACTACTTCTGCTGCAATTCTTGAATCTTCAATCTGACTATCCGCCAGAAGTTCTTTCACCTTATTCTCAATCTTTTCTCTATACTCTGCAATAATCTGTGGTGCGCGTTCCTCCACACAATCCACAAGTGTCAGCATATGATCCAACTTATCCACAATATCATCACGGAGACGATTTCCCTCCTGAGTTCTCGTCTCAACAAACTGTGTCACTGCACCATCTAATGCCTGTTCTAAACTATTCCAAAGTTCTTTCTCATCAATCACCTGTTCTTCCATTGTCAAAACTTCTGGATAACGAGAAAGTGCAGATACACGTATATCATTTTCTAATGAAAATGTCTCTGCCATCTTTTTAAAATAAGAGAGATATTCCGCTGCAAGTGCTTCATTGAACTTCAGAGAAACCTGTCCCTCTGTCAAATCTTCATATGTAATAAATAAATCAACTTTTCCACGCTGGATACGCTGCTTTAAATAATTACGAATTGATGTTTCAAAAAAATTCAGTTTCTTCGGCATACGAATGCTCACATCTAAATATCGATGATTCACACTCTTCATCTCTACGGTAAACTTGCGCTCTCCGTCAGACACTTCACATCGTCCGAAGCCTGTCATACTTTTTATCATAGTTGTACCTCTTTCATTCACACCAAGTGCTAAATATAATGTTTTGCATCTAATCATTATAAGACATTTGCAATACCTCGTCAATAAGATTATAATAGAGAAATAACAAGAAAAGAAAGGATTTACCACCATGGCATTTGATGGAATTACAGTCGCAGCTCTCACTCATGAACTACGTACAAATCTTCTCGGCGGGCGCATCGCAAAGATTGCACAACCTGAGACAGATGAGCTGCTTCTTACAATAAAAACACCGGAAGGTCAGAAGCGTCTCTACATTTCTGCCAGTGCTTCTCTTCCCCTTCTCTATTTAACAGAGGAGAACAAACCAAGCCCAATGACAGCTCCTAATTTCTGTATGCTCCTTCGTAAGCATATTGGAAATGGGCGTATCGTCGCAATCTCACAGCCAAAACTAGAAAGAATCATTCATTTTGATATTGAACATCTGGATGAGTTGGGTGATTTATGTCGTAAGCGTCTTATTATTGAGATTATGGGAAAACACAGCAACATCATTTTCTGCGACGACAAAGGAATGATTATTGACAGCATCAAGCATGTACCTGCGCATATGAGTTCTGTACGTGAAGTATTGCCTGGCAGAGAATACTTTATTCCCGATACGATGGAAAAGCTGGATCCACTAACCGTATCTGCTCAAGATTTTATTCACACACTTCAGCAGAAACCTATGCCAATTGGCAAAGCAATCTACACCAGTTTTACAGGGATCAGCCCCGTAGTTGCAGAAGAAATTTGCTATCTCTCAGGTTTGGAATCTGCTATGACTGCGCAGGATTTTTCCGAAGACTTGCTGACGCACCTTTATAAGCAGTTTCATTATTATCTCGAGGATGTCAAAGTTGGAACATTTGCTCCTGTAATTTATTATCAAGGAGAAACTCCAAAAGAATTTGCAGCACTGCCACTTACACATTTTGATGGGTATGCACATCAGGAGTTTACTTCTATTTCTTATGTTTTGAACACTTATTATGCTGTGAAAAACACACTTACGAGAATTCGTCAAAAGGGAGCCGATCTGCGCCATGTTGTTCAGACCGCCTTGGAGCGTAACCGCAAGAAATATGAGTTGCAGACCAAGCAATTACAAGATACACAGAATCGCGACAAATACAAAGTTTATGGAGAACTTATTAACACCTATGGATATCATCTGGAACCAGGCTCTAAGGAATTAACATGTCTTAATTATTACACCAACGAAGATATTACAATCCCTTTAGATCCTACGAAAACACCATTGGAAAATGCTCAAAAGTATTTCGCAAAATATAATAAGCAGAAACGTACTTTCGAAGCGTTAAGCGAATTGATTGAGGAAACCGCTGATGATATTCAGTACTTGGAATCTATCAGTAATGCTTTGGACATCGCACTTACAGAAGACGATCTCGCACAGATCAAAGAAGAATTGATGCAGACAGGGTATGTCCGCAGGAAATTCACAAAAAAGAAAGTCAAACTCACCAGCAAGCCAATGCACTTTGTCTCCAGTGATGGTTATCATATGTATGTTGGAAAAAATAATTTACAGAATGATGAACTCACTTTTGATTTTGCCAACGGAAACGACTGGTGGTTCCATGCAAAAGGCACTGCAGGCTCTCACGTAATTGTTAAAACCAATGGTGATGAATTGCCAGACCGCACTTTCGAAGAAGCTGGTCGCCTGGCTGCTTACTATTCTAAAAATCGTGGAAACGATAAAGTGGAAATTGATTACATCGAGAGAAAACATGTAAAGAAGCCAAACGGTGCAAAACCTGGATTTGTCGTTTATTACACAAACTACTCACTCATGATTGATAGTGATATTTCTAAGATAGAGCAATTGAATTAATTACACTTTCTATACTTTTGTCGTAAAGGGGATTTTATACCCCCTTTACGGCAAAATCAATTTGTAACTCCATTCCCATTCCTTCTGCAAGTCTCTTTAAAGTCGAAAGAGACGGATTACCCAGACCTCTTTCTATTTTGCTTATATCTGCCTGATATATTCCCGTTTTTTCAGCCAATTCACGCTGTGTTATATGACTCTTTTCACGCTAGGATACATCCTATATCACCAACACAAAAAAGGGCATGTCATAACACGCCCCTAATTTTCTATTCACTTCTTCCCAGCAAATAATCCACAAACTGCTGCGCAGTCCTTCCTGACTTGCCTCCATGATGAAGTTCCCACTTATTTGCCTCCAAGAGCAGTTCTTCCTTTGGCATCTCTATGCCATTCCTTTGTGCCAGCTGCCATACAATTTCCTGGAATTCTTTCTTTTCTGGCTGTCCAAAGTAAATCGTAACACCGAATCTGGCAACTAGTGACAATTTTTCCTGAACTGTATCGTTCATATGTAACTCTTCATCGCGATCATTCTTGTCGCGGAAAGTTTCTCGAATCAAATGTCTACGATTTGATGTTGCGTAGATGAGTATATTATCTGGTTTCTTTTCCAATCCACCTTCAATCACTGCTTTCAAATATTTGTATTCGATTTCAAATTCTTCAAAAGATAAATCATCCATATAAATGATGAATTTATAATTACGATTTTTAATCTGTGCAATGATGTCATTTAAATTTTGAAACTGATGTTTATAAACTTCAATCATTCGAAGTCCCTGATCATAGTACTGATTCAAAATCGCTTTGATTGAAGAGGATTTTCCAGTTCCCGCATCCCCAAATAGTAAGCAGTTATTCGCTTTCTTTCCTTCAACGAATGCTTTTGTGTTGTCAATTAATTTCTTTTTCGCAATTTCATAACCAACCAGATCATCCAGATGTACATGCGCAATCTTTGTAATCGGAACAATCTTTGCTTTCTGATTATCCTGTTCTACGCGGAATGCCTTATGAAGTCCCAGTTTTCCTACACCAAATTCTTTGTAAAATTGTGTCAGTATGTCTTTCAATTCTTCTGCGCTTTCTGCCTCTGCAAGGTGTCTACTCAGTTCACAGATACGGTCACGGATGCGTTTATTAAATACTTTGCCATATCCACTTGTTCCCTGATAATCCAGAATCAAATTCAGACAGGAAGCATCCAATGCTTCTTCCATTTCTTGGAAATCATAATCGAATAATTCTTTGAAAATTTCAAAATCGTGCAATGCCACCTGGTTGATACTTCCTTCTACGTTCCCAACAATTTCACAAGAAGTACTATATCCATTTTCATGGCTTGCCAGCAGATATGTCAGATAATTATGCCACAAATTTCCTTCAAATCCATGGCTCACAGCCATCTCCAAGATTTCATGGATTGTATCGAATAACAATCCCTTCAAATCTTCTTTGTTATAATAATCATTCTTATAATTCTCCATCAAAAAGGTCATATCGTCCAAAATCTGACCATTTTCCATTTGTTTATATAACATCAATTCATTCGTTCTCATACTCTACTCCTTAATAATTTCCAAGTATTCTTAAATTCTGACATTCTTCCTGCAATTCAGAGATTGTATTTTCCACAGTCGCATCCGCCAGGTTTCCCTCAAACTCAATGAAAAATCGATATTTTTCATTTTCTAATGCTCTTGATTCTATCTTTGTCATGTTCAAATCATTATAAGTGAAATGAGACAAAATACGATACAGGCTTCCGCTTTCATGCGGGAGTTCAAAGCAAATACCTATCTTAGTTGCATCTTCTAAAAATATCTTTTGGGTTGTGACTACAATTGCTTTTTTGCTGCCATTTTCCTCGCCAACAATATAGTTATCAAACTCTTCTAACAGATCATATCCTTCATCGAACGCCCACGCAGTCAAATTTTCAACTGAGAGAACAGCAAAATCTGCATTTCCATTCGCAACGGCTTCCATCGCCTCACGAAGTGTGTGCACATGAAAATATTTACAAGAGTCGCCAAAATATTTTTTTACTGTCATCTGGATACATACTTCTTCTGTTCCCACGGAAACAATTCTCGCAGATTCCACATCTAGACATTTTACTGCAACAAACGGAAGGTGTTCTAATTTCCCTGCATCTGCCAAAAGTTTGTACTGAAGTTGTCTGCTCATAGACATTAGCTGCTGATAAAGTTCCTGAATCCCTTTTTTCTGAAACTCTGTAGACACTTTTCCTGCTACGCTCTGCAATTTTTCCTGTTCCCGCTGTTTATCAAATACCTTCTTCCCTGCGCCAATCTTATATTGTCCCACCTGTTCACAGATATTCATTCTTTCATCATACAGCTGAACCATCTGATGATCAATCTGATCCAACTGTTCCCTTAATTCCTGCAATGTGGCCATATGTCATCTCCTTCATACTTTCGTGTTGTAATGTATTATAATACAACTTCTGTATAAAATCTACTTTTCAATCCATACTAGAAAGCATGAAGTACAAATTTTTCACCTGCGGAACCGTCGGCTGGTGTATGGAAATTCTGTTCACCGGACTTCGTTCCATTAATTCACAAAATCATACACTTATGGGAAATACTTCTATTTGGATGTTTCCCATCTATGGGATGGCCAGTTTCCTTTCGCCCATTTGCAAATTACTGAAAGGGAAATCCGTCTTTTTCCGTGGAGGCATCTATACTTGCTTAATCTTTACCGGGGAATATCTCACCGGAACTTTGCTTCGCAAATTCCATGCCTGTCCCTGGGATTACAGTAACAGTCGTTTCCAGGTTCATGGTCTGATCCGATTAGATTACGCACCTTATTGGTTCGGTGCCGGATTATTATTTGAAAAAATTTTATCCAGACGTTGAAAATCTTTCAAGTTTAGTATATCATAATATGAAAGATTTTCAGCAAAGGAGGGAACGATCTATGAATACATATAGATGTATGAGAACGAGACAAAGTGTCCGAAAGTTCAAACCGGATGCCGTGAATCATTTATTTATTTCTTTAGTTTTTCATTTATTCTTAGTAATGATTTCATTTTATATTTCTTATTTTTTCATATAATCGTTATCCATTGATCC
>CAZPZR010000068.1:0-9506 GCA_964591105.1 uncultured Lachnospiraceae bacterium
CCTTTTTTCTTAACATCTTTTGCAAGTTCTTTTCTACGTTCCTCTGTTAATTCTGGGAAAATCAAGCGGATGCAAGAACCATCATTTGTTGGGTTAATTCCAAGTTCAGATACTAACAATGCTTTTTCAATAACTTTTAACATCTGTTTTTCCCATGGCTGAATCTGAATCATACGTGCTTCAGGTACAGAAATGTTTGCTACCTGCTGAATTGGTGTTGGTGATCCCCAGTAATCTACCATAATCTTATCAAGCACCTTTGGATTAGCACGTCCTGCACGGATTGCTCCAAGTTCACCTTCTAAGTTTGTCATTGTTTTCTGCATTTTACTTTCATATGCGTTTAATCTCTCGTTCATAATATCCTCCCTTTTAAACAGTTACTTTTGTTCCTGTAAATGTTCCTGTCATTGTTTCAACAATACTATTTTCTTCATTCAGACCAAATACTAACATTGGCATCTTATTTTCAAGACAGAGAATTGCTGCGGTAAGGTCTACTGCCATCAATCTCTTGTCAATCATTTCCTGAATTGGCAATTCATCATACTTCTTCGCTTCAGGATTTACCTTTGGATCGCTGTCATAAATTCCATCAATTGCCTTTGCAAGCAGCATACCATCTGCTTCAATTTCAATTGCACGAAGCACAGCTCCTGTATCTGTTGAGAAATATGGGTGTCCAGTTCCACCAGCGAAAAATACAACTTTTCCCTCATTCAACGCTTCTACTGCTGCATCTTTTGAGAATAATGTTGTAAAGGCTCCACATACAAATGGTGTAAATACTTCTGTCTTCATGCCTGCGTATCTGAAAATATCAGATACATAGATGCAGTTCATTACTGTTGCAAGCATCCCAATCTGATCTGCCTTTACACGGTCGATGGTTTCACTTGTTCTTCCTCTCCAGAAATTTCCTCCACCAGTAACAATTGCAACCTGGATTCCGTTGTCTACCAGTTCCTTTACCTGTTTTGCAACTCCCATACATGTTGCTTCATCAAATCCTGTTTTTTTATCGCCTGCGAGTGCCTCCCCGCTGAGCTTTAATAACACTCTTTTCATTGTCTTATGCTCCTTGTCGATATATTTTCTGCTTCCGCATACTTGCTTAAAGTATAACATAGGAAATTTAAAAAGGGAATATGCTTTTTCGCACATTCCCTTTCATCTAATCATATTTTATTTTGTCTTAGCTCTTTCATCCCAGTATTCGCAGTCATCTCTGCCGATTACTGCAGATGTGAATGGTGTTCCGTCGTTTTTCTTATAGTGCTTTGTTGCACGAAGTACATATTTTGCTCCAATATATACCAACGGTACGTTGAAGTATACAATCAAAATATTTCCAAGATCTGAGAACGCCCAAAGGTTTCCAAGTTCTAACCCGGCAATATTGCAAAGAATACCAAATGCTGCAACAAATAATGCAACGATTCTTACACCATTGATAAATCCTTTACCCTGGCTGATACGGTTTGCTGCAATTTCTGAGAAACTGATCATTCCAAGCAGACATGTATACGCAAACATACAGAAGCAAAGTGTAATGATAAATGTAATAATTGCATTTGCTGCTGTTCCAGGTGTCAATGTTGCGATAGATTCTGTGAATTTTGGAAGTTTATCCATTTCTGCCCATGCTGCTGCATTTGGTCCATCCCAACAATGTGCCATAACAACAACAAATCCAGAAAGTGTACAGATTACGATTGTGTCAAGGAATACACCTAAAGATGCGATTACACCCTGTTCACATGGATGTTTTGCATCTGCTGCTGCCGCAGACATTGTAATTGTACCCTGGCCTGCTTCGTTAGACATCAGTCCACGTTTTACTCCCTGTGCAAGTACAGTACCAAACAAACCACCAAATACAGCTTCTGGCTTAAATGCTCCACCGAATACTGCCTGGAAGAAGTATGGAATTGTATCCAGATTCAGAAGAATCAAAATAAGTACTGTTACAATATAAAGTACTGCCATAACTGGAACCATCTTGTCTGTCCATTTTGTAACTTTCTTGATTCCACCAAATGCAACAACTGCTGTTGCAAGAATAATGATTGCACCTACAATGTAGTAGAATACAGAATCTGTTGCAATCGTACTTCCTGTTGCAATTTCAGCCATTCTTCCGACAGAAGAAACAACATTAAATCCCTGTGCTGGAAGACAGCAAAGTGCATACAAGATGTAAAGGATTGATAAGAAAACTCCTACTGCAACTTTGTTTCCGATCAGTTTTCTACCATAAAATGGAAGGCCACCTACGAATTCATCCTCTTTCTTTTCCTTAAAGATCTGTGCCAGTACACCTTCCATGTAAGCAACTGCCATTCCAAAGAACGCAGATACCCACATCCAGAACAATGCTCCTGGTCCTCCTACTGCAATCGCGCCTGTTACACCAATGATATTTCCAGGTCCAACACGCATCGCAGAACTCAGTAAAAACGCTGCCAGTGGAGATACACCAGTCTCGACAGTACGTTTTTCTGTCATTGTTTTGATTCCTTTTTTGAAATATGTCACCTGCATAAATCCAATTCGGAAGCTGAAATAAATTCCAGATCCGAGCAGTAACAATACTGCAAATGAAATACTTCCAAGGATAGGAATATTTGCATACCATTCAAAATTTGTTGGAAAATCCCACAAAAAGTCTGAAAGAGGTGTTACAAATGCAAACACTCCATTAATTGCTTCAAAAACTCCCTGCATTTTTTCTCTCCTTTGTTTTTCATCTTTTTGAAAACGACAGTCTTGCGACTGCCGTTATTCGTACACTTTATCTATCCATATTTTCAAGAGGAACTACATACTGTGTTCTTCTGTTCTGAAGTTCAGCCACATAAGACTGATCAGATGATTTGTGCAATTTTTCAAGGTAACTATGATGATTTTTCAAAATCTCACCATCATGTTTTCCTAACAGTAACATTGCGATATTTGAACACTGATCCGCTGTACGTTCAAAGTATGTCAAAATATCCATAAATACCAGTCCTGAATCGATCGAACATGTCCCATCACACAAACGCTCTGTATGGCGGTTTTTCAACACCAGTACCATTTCATCAATAATTTCTTCTAATGGTTCAATACGCTGAATGATATACTTGCTGTCATTTTCAATCGCTTCAATTGTGATGCGAAGAATTTCCTGAATCGCACTATGAAGAATATCTAATTCCTTCTGTGCTTTTTCTGAGAACTTCAAATCTTTTTCAGCCATCTTCTGAGCCATCTCATCAAAATTTGTTGCATAGTCACCAATACGCTCTACGTCACGGATTGTCTGCATCAATACACTTCTCTGTCTGTTATCTACCTCAGAGTCTGCATTCACGGAAAGCTGAATCAAATAGTTATCTGCACGATCTGTAAATGTATCCAGACGATCTTCTGCTGCCAGAATCTCTTCTGTACATTTTTCATCATAGTGTAAGAACTGTCCAAAACTTCTCTCTACGTTCTCTTTCGCAATTACAGCCATATTCGCTGCAACCTTTGTAACTCCACCAAATGCAACTGCTGGTACGCGCATCAATTTTTCATCCAATGCTGCAAGTTCTGGATAAACTACTTCTTCTACTTCTTCGTCTTTTACAAATGCACATGCAATCTTTACTAAACAATTTGTGAATGGTAACAGTACAACTGCAGTAATCAAGTTAAAGATTGTCTGGAAGTCTGCGATCACACCACTGTTTGCAACGCTCTCCCATAAATCTGGCATCATACCCATATGGCGCATGATCGTCATCGCAATCATAAATAAAATCGTACCAATTGTATTAAATACAATATGAACAATTCCTGTACGCTTTGCATCCTTTGAGGAACCAATGGAACATACCAAAGCTGTTGTTACACAAGTACCAAGGTTGATACCCATAATTACTGGATATACCAAACTGAATGTCATCGCCCCTGTTGTTGAAAGTGCCTGCAAGATACCTACCATTGCAGAAGAACTCTGAACGATAACTGTAAATACAAGACCTGCTAAAATTCCAAGCATAGGCAGTTCACTGAAACGTGAAAGTAAATCAGCAAATGCCTGTGATTCTGACAATGGTTCTACAGCATCAGTCATAGATAAAAGTCCCATGAACAAAATACCAAATCCCATTGCAATCATACCTACATTTTTCAAAGATTCTTTCTTCACAAACATGATTAAGATAATTCCAATTACCAAGGCAACAGGTGCCAATGTATCTGGTTTGAAAAACGCAAGGATGGAACCGCCGGAAGAATCAATATCCATCAAACGAATAATCTGTGCTGTAACAGTTGTACCGATGTTTGCACCAAGTACAATACTTACCGCCTGACGTAAATTCAAAATTCCTGCACCAATCAATCCCACGGTCAACACAATCGTTGCTGTAGAACTCTGGATCACTGCTGTAACCAATGCACCTGTGATCAGTCCCAAGAACACGTTCTGTGTCAATTTTCCAAGCACATTCTTCAATGCTGTACCTGAACTTTGCTTCAATCCATCGCCCATGATTTCCATACCATACAGGAACATGGCGAGTCCTCCTAGAAGCTTGATTGCCATTAATATCGCATTCATTATAATTCTCCTTTTGAATCTCTTCAAATTAAATTCTTGTTAGGTCTATGTTAACTTTGCGTTAAAAACCTAAACATAATCATCATATATCAGATACAACATTTTGACAAGCAAAACCTCATATTATTCACTTCGAAGTGCAAGTACTGGGTCTTTTTTCGCTGCCTGTTTGGATGGAATCAGACCACTGATCAATGTCAGGATAATGCTTAATGCCACTAACACGATTGCTCCCTGATATGGAAGAACTGCGTTAATATCATAATTATTTGTCACATTGTGAATCACGTAGTTAATCGGCGGCACTAATGCAGAAGTCACTCCAATTCCCAAAAGTCCAGAGAACAGTCCCACAATAAATGTTTCTGCATTAAAGATGGAAGAAATATTTTTCTTGGATGCTCCAATTGCTCGAAGAACCCCAATTTCTTTTGTTCGTTCTAATACAGAGATGTAAGTAATAATTCCAATCATAATAGATGATACAATCAATGAAATACTTACAAATGCAATCAATACATAGGTTACACTATCCACAATTGTACTTACAGAAGACATCAGAAGTCCTGTAATATCCGTGTAGCTAATTTCTTTTTCTTCGTCTTCTTTTCCAACCGTCTCATTATAATCATCCAAGAAATCGATAAATGCTTCTTTTGCATCAAAATCTTTGAAATAGAACTGAATCGTAGATGGTTCACTCATATCTTGATAGCCAAGTAAAGTCAAATTCGTATCTGCATTCTTCTCTACTCCACTTGTGCTCATTGTCTGCATCAATCTTGTCAATTCTTCTTCACTCAGATCAAACTGAAAAGCTCCTGCAATCGCATCTGGATTTACGTTAAATGCACTGGCCATGCTTCCCATTAACTGTCCTGTCAAACTTCCAACTTCTGTCATTACAGATTTTTTCATCACTGCTTCTGTCATCACAGCAGCAATCTGATTGGACGCTGTCTGAATTGCTTCCTGAGATGTTAATTGTGGAACAAACTTTGCAACTAACTCTTTTGTCAGAATCGCTTTTCCTGTCATATCAGGAGTTGGCATTCCATCAGAACCTGTCTGTACTTTGTCATCCTTATTCTGAGTTTCATTTTCTGCACTCTTAGTTTCTGCGCCATCTGTCTCTTGTGCTTTTTCATCCTCTGCACTGCCATCTTCCGGCACCATTTCCTCATGATCTTCCCCAGTTGATGGTTCTTCTACTTCTCCACTTTCCGGTTCTTGACTTGGAACTTCCGGTGTTACAGATGCCATTCCCACATATCCTTGGAGCATTCCTTTCAAAAGTTCCGAATACATCTTAGAAAATGTATCTTTTGGAATCACATATTCTTTTTCCAAATTTTTCAACAGTTTCTGGCAGTTTGCTGACTTCATATAAGAAGTTACAACAGAATCAACATCCTTCGCCTCAATCATGGCACCTTTCACAGCCTTATTATAATGAGTATCAATATAATCATTTAACATATCTGTCGCCATTGTAATTAAGGTACTGTCAAATGCCTTCTTCGCTTTGGATGTATCTACAGTGATGGAAGAAGAGATTTTTTCCATATAACCTTTCGTCATATCTGAAATGTCATCTTCACTGATTGACACGCCAAATGCAGATGATAACTGAGCCGTATCGACAGAAATCATATCTGAAAACTCTAATCCTGATTCTTCTTCCTCTTTGTCAAAACGTTTTCCACTAAAAACATTTACTTTCTTATTCTTAAGCTGTTTTTTCACAATCTCAGAATCTGTTGCCTGATCAATCACATAGTTTGTCAATTCTTTCGTATATGCTACTCCAGGTGACAATGTCATAGATGTTGTTCCTTCTTTTGGGCACACAACACCGACAATCTTCAAATCTAACGCTTCATCATATACCTTCTCCATGTAGGACTCATCTTCAGACATATCCTCATAAATATCGTATTTCTTATTATACTTGTAAGTATCAGATGCATTAACAACTTTCAGTGGAATTTCCATCAATTCTTTATATGTAAATTCCATCGGCTTTGTCTCGTCTTCCACCTTTTCACCAGCCATCAACTTGGTCAGCATTTCTTTCAGTTCGTCATTATCACGAAGTCCAAGGCTATACACCAAAAGGTCTGTAATTCCATTTGGCTCTGACAGAACAATTACTGCCTCATCATAAGCTGTCGGCCACTGTCCTTCAAGCACCTCATACTGATCATCTAATGTCTTCTGGTCATCAATCATTTCATTGAACACAGACGAACGTGAACTTTGAATCATTCCAACTGCACTTGTTCCCGTTCCACTGATAGATGTTAGCAACGTGTTCGGATTTAACTGCGCAATCTCATCCTTGCAATTAACTGTGTACACCACTGGATTCACATCGTACTGGTACTGTGTCAGTGAAACCATTTCATCTACTTCTTTTTGATGTTCCTTCACATATTCATTAAAGCTTTTCAAATCATTCGTTCCAACACTGGAGAACATACTGCTGATATACTTTTGTTCTTCTACAATATCTGTATCGTCCTTTTCTTTTCCCTCAGAAACCATGGAAAGTAATGCAGAAGTCATATCTGCAGTTTCTTTATAGATTCCTAATGGATAGGAAGTCAGCGTTTCTTCCTGAATCTGATTGATATAATTCTGAAATCCTGTGGAAAGTGATAAAATCAGAGCAATTCCAATAATACCAATAGAGCCTGCAAATGCTGTTAAAATCGTACGCGCTTTCTTTGTCATCAGGTTATTCAAACTCAGAGATAACGCTGTCAAGAATGACATGGAAGCTTTTCCTAAATTCTTATGTTCTGGTTCCTTCAGCTCTTCTTTTTCTGGTAAAAATGGATCCGAATCATTGATAATCTGTCCGTCTTTTAGTTTTACAATACGAGTGGAGTATTCTTCCGCCAATTCTGGGTTATGTGTAACCATAATAACCAGACGGTCTTTCGCTACTTCCTTTAACAGATCCATGACCTGTACACTTGTCTCCGTATCCAAAGCTCCTGTTGGTTCATCTGCCAGAAGAATATCCGGATTATTAACCAGGGCACGCGCAATCGCAACACGCTGCATCTGTCCGCCAGACATCTGATTCGGACGCTTATGTGCCTGCTCACGAAGTCCAACTTTCTCCAGTGCCTGCAGCGCCTTTTCCTTTCTCTCCTGTCTAGAAATCCCACCAATTGTCAGTGCTAACTCTACATTTGCCAGTACTGTCTGATGTGGAATCAAATTATAGCTTTGAAATACAAACCCAATCGTATGATTTCGATAAGAATCCCAATCACGATCCTTATAGTTCTTTGTTGATACATTATTAATGATCAAATCTCCACTATCATATCGATCTAATCCACCAATAATATTCAAAAGTGTTGTCTTTCCTGAACCTGATGGTCCAAGAATTGACACAAACTCATTATCTCTAAAATTCAGACTAACATTATTCAAAGCTGTCTGAATCAATTCACCTGTCTGATATTGCTTTGAAATGTTCTTAATTTGAAGCATTGCTTTCCCTCCATATATTAAACTCACGCGTTCATTCTAGCACTTTTCTATAACTTTTTATCTAAACTTTTCATAAAAACTTTATAAACAAAAAACACGATTGAAGCGTCTATAATTGCAATTACTGCGCCACCAAGCACATCCGTTGGATAATGCACACCAACATAAAGTCTTGACAAGCCAATGAGCACTGACAAAATCAGGAAAAACCATCCCGCTATCTTTGGGAAGTACACCTTTCCCTTTTCAATCAGTTGTCCTTTTTGGCTGACAATCCACAACATGACACCAACTGCCATCGAATTGGCCGTGTGTCCCGATGGAAAGGAACGGTCACTCTGTTTTTCAATAATCCTTGTAAGCCCTTCAATCACTTCATAAGGTCGCGTTCTCGCAATCATTGGTTTTAAACAAAGATTCGTAATTACAAATGTCAAAAGTAATGCCCCAGCACCAAGCATTCCTGCTTTTCTTGTTTTGGGAATGGCCAGTAGCACCAACAACAGTACAATCCATAAAATTCCATGATCTCCAAGATGCGTAATAAACTTCACAATTGGTGTAAGAAAATCATTTCTTATATTATCTTGTATCCATAATAATAAGTTCCCATCTATTTGAGCTATCCCATCCATGCTATAGACCTCCTGTCAATTCATATGCATGAAGTGTAACATATTTCGATGTTGTATTCAATGTACACACTTCATCCTAGCGTCTACAATTTCTTTCTCATTCCATTTATGTTAAAATAGAAAAAACACCTACATAAGGAGAAATTTTTATGATTATTGAAATTCCTGGCTACCAGACATTCGATTTAACTCATCTCATTTTAGATTATAACGGAACAATCGCAGAAGACGGCGAAATTCCTCAGAAGGTAAAGGATTGCTTACACGCATTGTCTAAGTATTTTCAAATTTATGTTCTTACGGCAGACACTCATGGAACTGCTGCCGCAAAGTGCGAAGGATTACCATTAAAAATTATGACGTTCCCATCCGCATCCGCAATGAATGAAAAATTAAATATCGTAACATCTCTTGGTGCTGAACATTGTGTTGCTATTGGAAATGGAAGAAATGATGTCCCAATGTGTCAGGCTGCATCTCTCAGTATTGCAGTCATTGGAAAAGAAGGGGCTTATGGAAAGCTGGTAAACGAAACAGATATTGTAACCTGTTCCATCGTTGATGCCCTTGAACTTTTGTCTTTTCCCAAACGTATCATTGCAACATTGCGCGGCTAGTGTACGTCTCAACTTCATCCTTGATTTTCCATCTTTTTGATGGTATACTAGCCCTCGTTATAAAACCCACAAAAACAAGGTCTTATTAAGGGTTCTCGAGTGTTCGTGACCTTCCACTCGTAAAACAAAACTAAAGGAGATTTTAAAAAT
>CAZPZR010000069.1:0-9487 GCA_964591105.1 uncultured Lachnospiraceae bacterium
CTTCTGGGTAATCCGTATGGTATTCTCAGGATATGCTCATACAGAAAAATCACCATTCCATACAGTATTTATTCATGGATTGGTAAGAGACTCTCAGGGACGTAAGATGAGTAAGTCACTTGGAAATGGTATCGATCCACTTGAAATTATCGAACAGTACGGAGCAGATGCTCTTCGTATGACATTAGTAACAGGAAATGCTCCTGGTAACGATATGCGATTCTACAACGAAAGAGTAGAAGCAAGCCGTAACTTTGCAAACAAAGTATGGAATGCATCTCGTTTCATCATGATGAATATGGAAGGAAAAGAAATCACAGAACCAACAGATTTCAAACTTCGTCCAGCAGATAGATGGATTCTTTCAAGATGTAATAAGGTTGTAAAAGAAGTAACAGAAAATATGGATAAGTTCGAACTTGGTATCGCACTTTCTAAAGTATACGATTTCTTATGGGATGAATTCTGTGACTGGTATATCGAACTTGCAAAATATCGTATTTACCATGCAGAAGAAGATGCACAGAGTGCAAATGATGCACTTTGGACATTAAGAGAAGTTCTGAAGACAGGACTCAAACTCTTGCATCCATTTATGCCATTCGTAACAGAAGAAATCTACAGCAAACTGATTCCAGAAGAAGAATCTCTGATGATTTCTGAATGGCCAGTATACACAGAAGAAAGAAACTTCCCAATCGCAGAAAACGTAGTAGATCACTTCAAAGAAGTTATTCGTGGAGTACGTAACGTTCGTGCAGAAATGAATGTGCCAAATTCAAGAAAAGCTACTGTATACGTTGTGTGTGAAGATACAGAACTTTGTTCAGGTATGGAACTTCTGAAACATTCTGCAATTATGATGGCAGCAGCAAATGACTTCATCATTCAGAAAGATAAAACAGGAATTGCAGACGACGCAGTATCTGTAGTAGTACCAGATGCAACTGTTTATGTACCATTGGAAGAACTGATCGATTTCGAACAGGAAATTGAAAGACTTACAAAGGAAGAAGCTCGCCTGACAAAAGAAATCGCACGTGCAGAAGGAATGTTGAATAACGAAAAATTCGTAAGCAAAGCTCCAGAAGCAAAAGTACAGGCAGAACGCGAAAAACTTGAGACATACAAACAGATGATGGAACAGGTAAAAGATAGACTGGAAGGTCTGAAAGCAAAATTAGCATAGATTCTGTTTTGACCACCAGGAATAAGGGGAGATTATGAAAAAAATTCGTCTGAAAAAGCCCGATATTAAGGGTGGGATTCAAAAACTGAAAACTTTAAAAAAAGAAGATGTGAAAGCATACTGGAAAGCGAGAAAAGAACGACGAGAGCGTATTCTTGAGCAACGAAGAAACAGTGAGTTTGCAAAGAAGATGCAGCCGGTTTATCGAATGATGAACCGGTTCTCGCTAGTTATGCATGCACTGCTTGCATGCGTGATCAATCTTGCGATTGAAGCGATTTCCAGACATTCTGTGTTTGAAGCGTGGGAATACATGGTAGGATCACCAACGGTATTTTTGTACAATGCGTTTATGATCTTTATGACATTCTCAGTTGTATATTTGTTCAAGCGAAGAGTGTTTGCACGTATTATTATCAGTGCTGTATGGATGATCATTGGAATTGCCAATGGTTATATGCTGATGGTACGTGTAACTCCGTTTAATGCACAGGATTTGAAAGCAGTATCAGAGGGACTCTCTCTGATAACAAACTACTTTAATTTCTTTGAAATCATTGTACTGGCAATTGGGCTTGGTGCAGTGAGTATCTGGCTCGTTTCGATGTGGAGACGAGGAGGACAGTATGAAGGTAAGGTAAGCAAGATTAAAGGGGCTGTTATAATTGCAGCATGTACACTTCTGTATGGTGGACTGACAGATGCAGCGATTGAAAATCGTGTCGTATCTACGTACTTTGGAAATATTGCATTTGCCTACGAAGATTATGGCCTTCCATATTGCTTTATGGCAAGTTTATTCAATACAGGAATTGACAAGCCGACGGGATACAATGAAGAGACCATTGCTAAGATCAGTAATGATGGAGAAATTACAAAGAACGAGGCAGAAGGCAAGAAGCCGAATATTATTGTTATTCAGCTAGAGTCTTATTTTGATGTATCTGAGGCGGAATTCTTTACAACTTCGCAGGATGCTAGTCCGAATTTGCGAAAAATGTATAAGAACTATTCTTCCGGATACTTTAAAGTACCATCGGTTGGTGCAGGCACAGCAAATACAGAGTTCGAAGTATTGACAGGTATGAATCTCCGCTATTTTGGACCGGGGGAATATCCATACAAAACAACGATCAAGCATCAGCCATGCGAGAGTGCAGCGACTGCACTCGGTTCTTTAGGATATGGAACCCATGCGCTGCATAACAATGGTGGAAACTTCTACAGTCGTTCACGTGTATTCAACAACATGGGATTCGACACATACACCAGTAAGGAATTTATGAATATTCTTCAGCTGACAGAAAATGGATGGGCGAAAGATGATATCTTGATTGAGCACATTTTAGAAGCAATGGACAGCACTGCGCAGCAGGACTTCGTATTCGGAATCAGTGTGCAGGGACATGGAGAATATCCAGAAGAACAGCTCATCGAAAATCCAAAGATTAAAGTAGAAGGAATTGAAGATGAAGCATTGAAAAATAAGTGGGAATATTATGTAAATCAGGTCTATGAGATGGACAAATTTGCAGGAGACCTTGTGCAGGCGATTGAAGACCGTGGAGAGCCAACTGTAGTTGTGTTCTACGGAGACCATTTGCCAACCATGGGTCTGGAAGCAAAAGATTTAAAGAGTCGTTATCTCTACAATACAAACTATGTAATCTGGGATAACATTGGCTTGGAGAAAGAAGATCGAAATATTCCAGCTTATCAGATTATGTCAGATGTCTTCGAACGCCTTGGCATTCACTCTGGTTCCGTATTCAATTACCACCAGGAAAGACGTCAGACACGTGATTATTTGGCAGACCTCGAACTTCTGCAGTACGATATCCTTTTTGGAGAACAGTACGTGTATGATGGAGAACCGCCAATTACCGAAGGGCATATGTTGATGGGAGTAAAAGATGTAACACTGAGTGATGTAGTGTCTCATTTATCTTCGGGATACAGCCTTTATGGAGAAAACTTTACAAAACAGAGCCGAGTCTTTGTAAATGGTGAAAAACAGGAAAGCACATTCCTGAATAATACAAGAATTGATATTTCGAATGCAGAACTGCAAGAGGGAGATACAATCTATGTAATTCAGATGGGCTCCAGCAGTACTCCATTTAGAAAGAGTGATGAGTATTTGTACCAGGATGGAAAACTGTCAGCCATTGCTGGAACAGGCATGGATTTGAAAAAGTCCTGGGTAGAACAACTTGAGGTAGAAGAATAATGTTAAAAAAGATACCAGAAACTTATGAGGAAGCAGTTGCATATATTGACGAACTGCCAAAGTTTACAAAAAAACATTCTTTGGATCATACAAAAGCTTTTTTGCGTGAGCTTGGCTCACCGGAGAAGGCATTGCATGTGATTCATGTGGCAGGCACGAATGGAAAAGGTTCTGTGTGTGCATATATGCAGGCAATCCTTGCGGCAGAAGGGAAGAAAACAGGTTTTTTCACTTCGCCGCATCTGGTAACGATTAATGAAAGAATACAGATTGACCGCAAGCCGATAGAAGATGAACAGTTTTATCAAATCTTTTGTCAGGTACAAAAAGCGGCAGTGAAAATGGAAGAAGAGGGAGCAGGGCATCCCTCTTATTTCGAATTTCTATATGGAATGGGAATGACTGCATTTGCCAGTGCAAATGTAGATTATGTGATCTTGGAGACTGGACTTGGAGGAAGACTGGATGCAACTAATTCTGTGGAACATCCGGCAGCTACAATCCTTACATCTATCAGTCTGGATCATACAGATATTTTAGGGGATACGATTGAGAAAATTGCAGCAGAAAAAGCAGGGATTATAAAAGAACAAGTCCCTGTATTCTATGATGGAAGTAATGAAAAGGCTGCAGAAGTAATTCGAAGAACAGCAGATGGAATGCATGCACCATGTAGAGAAATCTCGAAAAATGCGTTCGAAATTCTGGAAGTTCAGAGAAACAATATTGCATTTTCGAGAAGGAATGCGTATGATAAAGATGTTATTTGGAAGGTTCCAATCTGCGGAATTTACCAGGTGACGAATGCATGTCTTGCAATCACAGCAGCAGAATATCTGCTCGGAGATAGCAATGTGCAGACAGAACGATGGCAGACGGCGATAGAATCTGTGAAGTGGGAAGGCCGTATGGAAGAAGTTGCACCACATCTAATGGTAGACGGAGCCCATAATCCGGGAGCAGTGGCTGCTTTTATTGAAAGCATGCACTACTTATATCCGGAAAATGAAAGCGAGCCGGAAGAATCCCTTCCGATTCTAATTTTTTCCGCTGTTTCAGACAAAAAATATAAAGAAATGATTGCGTATATCTGCAAGAATTTCCGATTTAAAACTTATATTGTTACAGAAATTGACGATAAGCGAAAGGTGCTTGCCAGCGAATTGGAGGCAACTTTCCATCAGTATACAGAACAACAAGTTATCTGCAAGACAGAGCTTTCGGCGGCGCTGAAAGAGGCACAGGTAATCCGTGGAAACAGTGAGATTTACTGTATCGGTTCACTCTATCTTGTAGGTATGGTTAAGAAATTATTGGCAGGAGGCGATGCACATGCTTAATTTTGAAGAAGAATTGAAGAAATTTCAGCCAAGTCTGGAAGTAGAAGATATTGAGGATGCAGTATATCAGGAAGATTTAACAGATATGACAGATATTCTGCGTGAAGTAATGGAACAGACCAAATAAAGAAGGGCTTTGAATATATGGATTATACAATGAAACTCATATACCAGTCGAATTTCTGGTATAACGATGGTTTGAAAAAAGCACAGATACATGATATGACAGGAGCGATTACTTCGCTGCGTAAAAGTTTACAGTATAATCAGGCAAATGTTGCGGCTAGAAATTTACTGGGACTTGTGTATTATGGACGAGGCGATGTGATTGAAGCACTTGTGGAATGGATTTTAAGTAAAAACTTTCAATCGCATGATAATATTGCAAATTATTACATTTCGAAAGTTCAGGAAGTTCCTGGCGAGTTAGAGACAATCAATCAGGCGGTGAAGCGCTACAATCAGAGTTTGACTTATGCAAAACAGAATGGGGAAGACCTTGCGATTATTCAGTTAAAGCGAGCAGTTGCAGGACATCCTACCTATGTGAAAGCATATCAGCTTTTGGCATTGATGTATCTGAAGACAGAACAGTATACCAATGCGAGAACTGCAATTCGCGCAGCACATAAGCTGGATACCACAGATCCAATCACTTTGGCATATATGCATGAACTGAATCAGATTCGTAAAGAACGAAATGTGAAGTTGAAAAGTAAGGATGGAAATAGTCAGCAGACTGTTACGTACAATATTGGAAATGAAACGATTATTCAGCCGGCGACGGCGTCTTTCAAAGAGAGAAGCGGAATGCACACGGTTTCGAATATTGCACTGGGATTACTTGTGGGACTTGCGGTGATGTGGTTCTTAATTTTGCCGGCGATGTTATCCTCTAAACAGAAGAGTGTGAACGATCAGACGGTGGAATTTAGCGATAAGATTGCAACACAGGAAGCACAGATTAGTGCGTTGAAGGTAGAATTAGAAGAATATCGTGCAAATAGTGAAGAAAGCGAAAGCGCGAAAGAGACTGCGGAATCTACACAGGAAAGTTATGAAATTTTGATGAGTGTGTCAGCGCATTTTTCTGCTCAGGATATGAGCAATGCTGCAATGTTGGAAGAGATGTTGAAGATTAATCCGGAGGCACTTGGAACTTCAGGACGTGATCGTTATGAAGAAATTAAAGATTCACTTTTCCCAACGATGTGTGAGGAACTGTATGCGACCGCAAAACAGAATTGTGAAGTTGCAAATTATGAGACAGGAATCAGCAACCTTGAGAAAGTCATTGCCATGGATGAAGAATATGATAATGGTGGAGCGTTGCTTCTTCTTGCACAGGCCTACGAAAAGAGTGGAGATCAAGATAAAGCAAACCTTAAATATCAGAAGATTCTTGAAGATTTTGATGGAACTGAAGCTGCCACACAAGCACAAAAAGAATTAGATAAGCAAAATAATTAATAATTTACAAAAGAGAAAGCTATGCAATTTATAATTGCATGGCTTTTTCTTTTGAGAAAAACAGGAGGTGCCAGATTGAGATATCGTGTGCAGGAAAACTGTCTGACTATATTTCTGCCAAAAGAATTGGATCATCACAACGCGGAAAAGATAAAAAAGGAGTCTGACCAGGTGATTGAAAAAAACCACATTCGCTATGTCATTTTTGACTTTGCAGAAACTAATTTTATGGATAGTTCAGGAATTGGAGTAATTATGGGGAGGTATCGAAGAATCTTTATGACCGGTGGAGAAATATGTGCAGTGAATGCCAATGAAAGAATGAAGAAAATACTTACGATGTCAGGAATAACAAAAATAATGCAGATTTATGAGGAGGAACAATAGATGGAACATACCAATGAAATGGAATTATTTTTTGAAAGCAGATCTACCAATGAGGCATTTGCAAGGGTTACAGTGGCGGCATTTATGACATCTTTAAATCCGACAGTAGAAGAAGTTTCGGATGTTAAGACGGCAGTTTCGGAGGCGGTGACGAATGCAATTATCCATGGGTATGAAAATGAAGTACATAGAATCCGAATCGGCGGGCGAACAGAAGGAGATATGTTGTATTTGGAAATTGAAGATTATGGAAAAGGGATGGAAGATGTGGAACAGGCGATGCAGCCGTTATTTACAACAAAACCAGAAGAAGAAAGGTCAGGAATGGGATTTTCCTTCATGGAAGCATTTATGGATCAGGTAGAAGTTACCTCTCAATTAGGAAAAGGAACACTTGTAAAAATGGAAAAAATCATAGGAAAAGGAAGAAAAATATGGACCATACAATCGCTCTGATTGAAAAATCTCACCAAGGGGATGAAGGAGCGAGAGCGCAGTTGGTAGAGGAAAATGCAGGGCTTGTCTGGTGCGTGGTAAAGCGATTCTTCCATCGAGGAACAGAACCGGAGGATTTGTTCCAGATTGGAAATATTGGATTACTGAAAGCAATTGATAAATTTGATCTGGAATATGAGGTGAAATTCTCAACCTATGCAGTTCCAATGATTGCTGGAGAAATCAAACGATTTCTTCGGGATGATGGAATGTTGAAGGTCAGCCGCTCTTTAAAAGAACTTTCTTATAAAGCACTTGGAGTTCGAGAAAAATTGCAGGAAACATTCGGGCGTGAGCCGACAATTCAGGAAATATCGGATGAACTGCAAGTAGAAAGAGAAGAACTGATGATGGCGTTGGAAGCTGGTGCGGAAGTAGAATCCCTGCACAAGACCATTTTCCAAAAAGATGGACAAGAACTTTTGCTAATGGACAAACTTTCGCAAAAAGAAGAGGCGGAAGAAAAACTTCTGGATCACATGGCGTTGAAACAAATGCTTGCAATTTTGGACAGGGAAGAACGACAATTGATTTATTTGCGTTATTTTGCAGAAGAGACGCAGACGCAGGTGGGAGAGAAAATGGGAATTTCTCAAGTTCAAGTATCGCGATTGGAGAAAAAAATATTGGCAAGAATGCGGGAATATTTTTTGCAATCTTGATTCATACTAGCATCAGAGAACAGAATTCTTTGGTGCTATTTTTCTGCATAAGAAGGAGGAATTAGATGGAAGATGCGAGAAAGAAACTGCGAATGGGATTACTTTTATTAGTATTGTTGGCTGTGATCGTAGGATGTGTTTATTATTTTGAAAGTGTGCGAGAAAGAAGCACGGTCGAGGATGGGACACTTGTGCGGGCATCACAAGAGGAAATGCAAAATGGCTGGGAATAGAGTGAAAGTATATGTAAAAGCGGATCGAGATATCGAGGTGACAAAATCGGAAGTAACATTGGGCGATGTACTGACACTGGAATGTGAACAGGAAGAAATGGTGGCAAAGATTAAGGTGCTGAAGCTTTTAAAATTTCATCACGTAGATAAAAAGCATCAAAATCGGGTTGCAGTATCCATTTTGAAAGTCATCGAATGCATTCATAAGGAATTTCCAAATGTAGATGTGGTCAATCTGGGAGAGTCGGATTTTATTGTTACTTATGAAATGCAGCAGACCGCAGGAGGTGTACTTCATTGGCTGAAAGCTGCGATAGTGACGCTGATTAGTTTCATCGGAGCAGCATTTTCCATTATGGCATTCAACAATGATGTAGATACGACAAGGATTTTTGGACAAATCTATGAACTTTTGACGGGGCAGACATCGGATGGTTTTACCATTTTGGAACTCACATATTGCATAGGACTTGTGATAGGAATTCTGACATTTTTTAATCATTTTGGGAAACGGAAATTTACCGTTGATCCGACACCGATGGAAGTGGAAATGCGATTGTACGAGAATGATATTCAGACAACACTTATAGAGACCTATTCCAGAAAGGGGAAAGAACTTGATGCTGGGACAACAGATTCTGCTGGCAATCATCGGCCTTAGCGCAGGGGCAGGAGTGGCTGGCGGGTTATTTTCATTTGTAATTGGGCTGGGAGTTGTATCCGACTTTGCAGACAGAACACACACGGGAGAATGTATCCTGCTTTACGAAGACAGTGTGGCATTGGGCGGCATTTTGGGAAATATTTTCAGCGTCTATCAACCATCCCTGCCGCAACTTGGCAGGTGTATTCCCTTGGTTGGACTCTTGATTGGAATTTTTGTAGGGTGCTGGGCGATGGCACTGGCGGAAATATTGAATACCTTTCCCATATTTATCCGGCGTGTGAAATTACTTCGCTGTATTCCTTATATTATTCTTGGAATTGCGCTTGGGAAAGGGTTTGGTGCACTTTTATTTTTCTGGAAACGTTGGTAAGGAGGAAAACGATGGATATACAAAAACAACAGGAAGCTTATAAAAATTATGTGAAACAAAAAACACCGATGCACAGTCTTCCGAAAAATATGGCGAAAGCATTTGTGACAGGAGGGATCATCTGCACGGTTGGGCAAGTGATTCTAAATATCTGTAAAAATTATGGCTTGGAAAAGGATATTGCAGGGAGCTGGACATCCATGATTTTGGTGTTGTGCAGCGCGCTGCTGACTGGATTTAACTTGTATCCGCAAATTGCAAAATGGGGTGGTGCAGGTGCCTTGGTGCCAATTACAGGGTTTGCGAATTCCGTGGCTTCGCCGGCGATTGAGTATAAGAAAGAAGGGCAAGTCATGGGAATTGGATGCAAGATTTTTACCATTGCTGGGCCAGTGATTTTGTATGGTGTGTTTACCAGCTGGGTGCTGGGGTTGATCTATTGGA
>CAZPZR010000070.1:0-9455 GCA_964591105.1 uncultured Lachnospiraceae bacterium
TTCCTCCATGGATTTCCACAATTTGTGTCGCAGCTTTCTGCATATTCCGCACACGATTATAATATCCTAATCCTTCCCATAACTTCAGCAGCACATCTTCTTCTGCATTTGCCAAATCCTGCACAGTTGGCAAGGTTGTAAGAAAACGATCATAATATGGCTTCACTGCCTCAACTCTTGTCTGCTGCAGCATAATTTCAGACACCCAGATTCTGTAAGGATCTGTCACCTTTCTCCAAGGAAGATCTCTCTTGTTATTTCGATACCATGCTATCAATTTTTCCCGTATTTCATAAAGTCTTGTTTCCCCAAGAACAACATCCACTTTTTCTGCAAGTTCGATGGAATCTTTAGATATATCGCACGCATATGCCACCACTTGCACACCTGCTTTTCTCGCCTGGACAAGTGCCTCTGCAAATTCTGGATGCGTCGCCACGTTTGGAGTAAAATATTTTACCCCTCGCATCTGGATTACGAAGAACACGTATGCCTCATATCCTTCTTTGACCGCCTTTTGCAGCTCTTTCACATGCTTCACCGCACGTTCACTTGGTGCATCCGGGAATCGAACCACTCCATCCTCTTCTAAAGTAACGCCCTTTACTTCAATCAATACTTTTTTCTCTTCTGTTTCCACGTATAGATCAATTCTGGAATTCCCGTATGTGTATTCTGGACGAATCTGAGTAATATGTTCCAAAAACTCTCCCTTTTCCAGCCATTCCAAAACAACCTTGTTCGGAATCTGAGAATCCATATTGATAAGGCGTTCACCTTTTTCAACCGCAATCAAGTCGTACTTCGTCTTTCTTGCCGGATTATCACTTTCCTGCAAATACACCTTCGCTCCAGGAGTCAATAATTCTGCACATCTTCCTGTATTCTTTACATGAACAGTTTCCTGTTTCCCATCTATTTCCACATACGCAATGAATCGGTTCGGACGTTCTAAAAAATTTCCTTCAACGATATTCTGGTATTTCATACATTCTTCCTTTCCTATCCTGCAAAAAGAAAGAGCCTGCTCTACAGACTCCTTCTAATTTCTTTCTAAGTAAGCGTCTCGGTTGAACTTGCTTCTTCCTTCTCTTCCTGCTCTTTCAGGCAAGCGAGAATCGCATCGTTCAGACTTAGCATCTTTTCATCTAATACTGCAATCATGTCTGCACACTCTCGCAAGTCTTTGCTAATATACTCTGGCGCATTCCCCTCAAATTTGTAATAAATCTTATGTTCCAGACTTGCCCAAAAATCCATCGCAATTGTTCGAATCTGAATCTCAACCTTCGTATCCACAACACTGTCAGACAGGAAAATTGGAACTGATACAATCATATGATAGCTCTTATATCCGCTTTCCTTTGGATTCTTAATGTAATCTTTGATTGCAAGTACTTTTAAATCACTTTGATTTCCAATCATTGCCGCAAGACGATAGATATCTGACGTAAATGAGCAAATCAGTCGAACCCCAGCAATGTCATTGATGTACTTCACCATATTCTCGATGGTAACATCATAGCCATATCTCTTCAACTTTTTCATAATGCTCTCTGGCGTCTTAACTCTAGTCTTAATATGCTCAATTGGATTGTACTTATGCACATGATGAAATTCATCATTCAAAATCTCAATCTTTGTTCCTACTTCTTTCAGCGCAGACTGATATAAGAACATCATCGTCTTCCAACTGTCGACATCTTCATAATTTCTAATCGCATTCTGCATCTACACACCTCCTTTTTTAATACTCAATCCCCTCTCTCGCACTCGCTCCTTTTTCAAATGGATGCTGAACGCATTTCATCTCCGTCACGTAATCTGCTGTCTCAATCAGTTTATCAGATGCAGTATGTCCTGTCAGTATAATTTCTAATCCTCTTGGTTTGTGTTGAAGGAAGCTTAACAGCTTTTCTTCACTCAAAAGCTTTTGCTCCACTGCGCAGAGAATCTCATCTAAAAGCAGTACATCAAAAGGACTGCAAAACTTTACAATCTCATCCAGTGCTTTTGTATTGTATCTCTTCAAAGATGCTTTTTCTTCTCCATTCAACTGGCTGTAAAACTTGACAAACTCTTTTCCCGGAAGGCAGGTAATGTTCGGAATCTGTTCTAAAACCTTACGTTCATTCGCCGTATTATCTTTTAAAAATTGAAACATCAGAACATCCAGTCCTGCTCCTGCTGCCCGGACAATCTGTCCGATTGCTGCGGTTGTCTTTCCTTTTCCATCGCCATAGTAAATGTGAATTTTCCCTCTGCCTGTCATAAGTGATTCCTCCATGAATCTATCTTATCACAAATCGAGTTTCATATCACCATATTTCAACCATTCTTTTTTTCTCATAAATTCTGACACCAGCAAACTGATGATTGCTGGAAATACGAATTGAATCAATATAATTTTTACGAAAACAACCGTCTGTGCTTCTGTCTGTGTCATCGTCTGCCAAGTCATAATCTGTCCAACGAAACCAGCACTTCCCATTCCAGATCCTGTTGCATTGCTTGTCATCTGGAACAATAGCGTAGATACTGGGCCCAGAATCGCACTTGATATAATCGCAGGCAACCAGATGATTGGCTTTCTCACAATATTTGGAACCTGAAGCATGGATGTTCCAATCCCCTGCGCAACCAGTCCACCAATTTTATTTTCTCGATAACTTGCTACCGCGAATCCCACCATATTACAACAACAGCCAACCGTAGCTGCACCCGCTGCCAGTCCGGACAAATTCAAAATAACTCCAATTGCCGCAGAACTGATTGGAAGTGTTAACAAAATTCCCATCAGAACAGATACAATGATTCCCATCAAAAATGGCTGCTGTTCTGTTCCCCAGTTCACCAAAGAACCAAGCCATGCCATAAATGTAGAAATAGATGGACCAACCAAAAGCCCCACCGTAGAACCCGTGCCAATTGCTACTAAAGGTGTCACCAGAATATCTACTTTTGTTTTTCCAGAAACCAGCTGTCCAAAGACGATTCCCACATAGGCCGCAATAAACGCACCCAGTGGTTCTCCTGGTCCCGCATAGACCATAGCACCATCTACCAATACAGTGCCAGCCAGTAACTTACTTGCAAATGCTCCAACCATTCCGGCAGTTGCCGCAGATACGACTACCAATGGGCTTCCTTTTAATCGATAAGCGACTGCTGCTCCAATGCCAGCTCCTGTCAAAGATGCCGCCACTTTTCCAATCACAAAAATCAAATCTCCAATTGTTCCGCCTACAAATGTACCAATTTGCTGAATAATCGTCCCTACAATCAATGTCGCAAAAAGACCTTGCGCCATTGCACTCAATCCATCCATAAATATTTGATCCGCCAGTTTCTTCCACTTACTCATTTTATTCCCTCCTGTGCATATACAACTGTCTTGTCACTAATGTTGTTAGCTTATCACATTTTATATGCGAAATCAATCACAATCACTTGTAAATGAAATGAAATTATCGTAAACTAAAACAATATGAGCACATCATTGTGCAGAATACTTGGAGGGATTACCATGTTCCGTTTATGGGGAAAAGAATACAAGGATAACCGTCTTGTACGTGATACTGTCATCTGTGACGATACAGAAGATACAAGAACACATAAGATTTTTCATGCTTTAGACAGCATTTGTTATGAGTTTGATCTTAGCAAACCAATCTGGCTGGATTCCACAATTGAAGAATTCAAACGACACGATAAAGCCAGATTCTATCAAGATAACTTTGTTGACTCTATTGATTTTGATTATTTGGAAATACAAGTAATCGAAGAATAGAAAGTAGGTGGATGTAATGTTTGAAACTGCAGGACTCTCTGTGAAATTTCTCAAGAAAGAACCTTACTCCGGTTCTTATTGCGGTATGCGCTATACGATTCAGACTTCTGAGGAGGGACTCATTGCTTCCGTATACCCAGAACCTTGGTCTTTAGAACGTACACCAAAGGAAACACTGATTCAGAAAGATTTTCCATTTACTCCAGAAGGGGTCGATGAGATTTTAGCATGGATGGAAGCACTTTACAAGGAAAAACGTGCATTCTGGGAAAAAGCCGATAAAGACAAGATGGCGATTCTCCTACGTGGATAAAAAAAGAGTTGAAACGAATTTCTCACGAAGAGATGTTCCTTTCAACTCTTTTTGTTTACTCTACTTCTTCTGCTTCCATACTAAGCACTGGTTCTGCATTGTGAATATCGTATTTCTGTCGATACTCAGCAATATACTGGTGATATTCCTTCGTATCCACTGGATAGATCTTAGAATTATGAATATGTATATCTGCCTCACGGTCCCCACTCTTCAGAAGCGCGCCCATGGCACTTGCACAGTGGGAAGCAATACGATTAAAACTATTTAAAACATCTGTAAATACAGTTCCCTGCTCTAAATCACATTCCCCTTTGCTTAATCGTTCGACATGAAGCATTCGAAGTTCTCCACACATATTTGTAATTACGATACCAAGTGGTACAACTCGCTGTGCTTCTTCCTTGTCCTCATTCATGAACGCTTCACAAGAAATATTGATAATCTCTCGCACCGCCTCCATAACAACATTTAATTCCTGCATCGCAGATTTAGAAAATGTAATGCGGTTGTCATTCATTTCATTCGAGAGATGTGCAATATAGGATGCGTGATCTCCAATTCGCTCAAAGTCATTAATCGCATGTAAATATAATGAAACTTGTTTTGCATGAACCGTACTCATCTCACGTTTGGTAAGTTGAATCAGATATTCGCCAAGTTTACTTTCATATTTGTCAATCAGATTTTCTTTTCGCTGAACTTTTTCATATTTGTCTTTCTGATAATCATTCAGAAGATTCATGGCACGATTGATATTCTTGCGAAGTGTTTTTGCCATTCCATTCATTACTCGCTGGCACTGGGAAATCGCAAGTGCAGGATAATCTACCATACGTTCTTCCAAAAGATCAAAGTCTGCTCCCTCTTCCAGATCCTCCGCACTATCTTTAATCAATGTGCAAACTAATTTCTCAATCTTTGAGATAAATGGGAATAAAATCACTACTGTCACTGCTCGGAACACCGTATTTAACAAAGCAATACTCACTGGTGTCATAATTCGATCCATGAATGGGAAATGTACCACTGCATGAATACTATAGAAAGCAACTGACCAGAGAATTAATCCAAATAAGTCATTGAACAGATACACCAATGCTGTTCTCTTACCATTCTTATTCGCATCAATTGCAGAAATAAGTACTGGACATGCTGCACCAACTCCAATTCCAAGTACAATCGGAAATGCACTTGCAAATGTTAAAATACCCGTAACCGAAAGTGCCTGCAGCACACCAACAGTTGCTGAAGCGCTCTGCAAAACTGCTGTAAATAAAATACCAACCAGCATACCTGCAAGTGGGTTTGAAAACATCGTCAACATATTGATGAAAAATTCGCTTTCTCTCAGCGGTGCAACTGCCCCACTCATCATCTGCATCCCTGTCATCAAAATGGCGAAACCAAGCATGATACTTCCAATGTTCTTGTGTACGGAACGCTTGCCAAACATGCGAAGCACGATACCTACTACTGCTGTAATCGCAGAAATTGTTGCTGTTGAGAACAAGCTTGCAACACCGCTAGATCCCTCAATATAAGAAAGACACAAAATCCAGCCTGTGACACTCGTTCCAATATTTGCTCCCATGATAATACCAATTGCCTGCTGTAGCTTCATCATACCGGAGTTTACAAAACCAATTACCATAACTGTCGTTGCTGAAGAACTCTGAATGACACTTGTTACTCCTGTTCCAAGTGCTACTCCTTTCAGCGGTGTGTTCGTCATCTTATATAAAAATGCTTCCAGTTTGTTACCCGCAACCAACTTCAAGCCTTCACCCATTAATGACATTCCGTATAAGAATAATGCTACTCCACATAGCAAAGATAATATCATAGAAATCATTTCTACCATTTGTCTCTTCTCCTCTTTTCGTATGAGTATTCTCTTTTATACGGAGTATTATAACATAGATTTTACTTGTTTTTAACCCAAATTTTACTTATAAAAATCGCAAAAAAAGAAGAGATGTCTCCACCTCTTCTTCGTTGACTTTTTTTACTTAGATTATTACTTCTTCTGCGATATTTCTTGCGTGATCAGAAATTCGTTCCATAGCAACTAAGATATCCAGGAAAAGTACTCCTGCTTCTGCGCTACACTGGTTGCTAGAAAGTCGTTTAATATGTTTGTTACGAAGATCTAACTCTAACGCATCTACTCTTCTTTCTTTCTCGATTACAAGACGAGCTTTTTCTTGGTCATGTGCTGCAAATGCTTCAATTGCAAGCTTATAGCTGTCTACAGCTTCTTTCATAATTTCATCCAAATGTTCTCTCGCAATTTCTGAGAATTCAATCTTCTTTTCAATCATTGTTTCTGCGTATTCGGATACATTTTCACAATGGTCGCTGACACGTTCTACATCAGACAATACCTGAAGCAAACGTGCAACAGACTGATGTTCCTGTTCACTGATCTGCAGGGAACCAAGACGGATTGCATAATCAGAAATTGTTCCGCAAAGCTTATCTACTGTCTGTTCATCATCTTTGATCTTTGTAATATCTTCGCGTTCTTTTGTGTACACTACTCGTTTCACAACATCTAATGTCTCTTCTACAATTTCACCCATACGAACAGCTTCTGCCACCGTTCTCTGAATTGCGATCACTGGTGTTTCTAACATACGATCATCAAGAAGTGCATCTCCACGATCCTGCTCGTTTTCTTCTATCTTATTAATCTTTTTCGCAAGTTTGATAATCCAGTCAGATGCTGGGAACAGCATCAATGTTGTCGCAATGTTAAATGCTGTATGCACGATAGAAATCTGTGTCTGTGTAATATTTCCAAAATCTTTTCCTGCTGCAATAACCTGGAAATAGATGATTGCTATAATGCTGAACACGATAGTACCCATGATGTTGAATAGCAAGTGCATAAGTGCTGCAGTTTTTGCATTCTTCTTAGCACCAATACTAGACATCATCGCAGTAACACAAGTACCGATGTTCTGTCCCATGATAATATAAATTGCTGCATTAAATGGTACTAAGCCTACTGCCGCGAGACTCTGTAAAATACCTACAGATGCAGATGAACTCTGAATAACTCCTGTTACAACAGTACCTGCAAGAATTCCAAGCAACGGATTTTTACCAAGTGTTACAAACAAGTTTGTAAATGCTTCTACTTCTTTCAATGGTTCTACTGCAGATGACATGTTAGTAATACCAATGAATAAAAGACCAAAACCAATGATAATATTTGCAATTTCTTTAGATGATTTTCTCTTTCCTGTCAACATCAGGATTACACCAAGGATTACAGCAATTGGTGCTAATTTTGATGGACTTAAAAATTCTGCCCATTCAACCGCAGATACCAGCCATCCGGTTACAGTTGTACCGATATTGGCACCCATGATAACTCCCATCGCCTGTGTCAGGTTCATGATTCCTGCATTTACAAAACCAACGACCATAACGGTTGTTGCTGAAGAACTCTGAATAACTGCTGTGATACCTGCCCCAAGCAGAACACCCATAAGTTTGTTCTTCGTCAGTGCCTCAAGGACTGATTTCATTCGATTACCAGCTGCGTTTTCCAAGCCGGCTGCCATAATCTGCATTCCATAAATGAACATTCCAAGTCCGCCTACAAAAGGCACAATAATATTCATATAATTCATTGTTTTCCTCCCAATCAGATGCGCACTTTCCTGCGCTTCCTCTCTCAATTTGTAATTTTGACTCGTTTACCATATCATCTAATTTTTGAGAAAACAATAGATTTAACATACATTTTACACAGTATTTTCCTTGACTTATTTCTTCATCTTTGGTTCGAAAATTAAAGAATCCAAATACCCAAAAATAAGAGCTGCAGAAATGCCAACTGCACTTGCTTTGAAGCCTCCCATGAAAATTCCTATGAATCCTTCCTGGTTAATTGCCTCCCGAACGCCTTTCCAAAGCAGGTTCCCAAACCCGCAGAGTGGAACACTTGCTCCTGCTCCTGCAAAGTCCTGAAACGGCTGATAAATTCCGATTGCACCGAGAATTACTCCCGTACAAACCAATAGCACCATAATTCTTCCCGGCATTAATTTTGTTCGGTCCAGCAAGATCTGCACAAGTGCGCAGATACATCCGCCTATCAAAAAAGCTTTTACGTAATCCATCTGAGAATTCCCCTTTCTAGCAGTGTTCCAGTACAATTCCGTGAGCAATCCCCGGAACACTGGCTCCTTCATTGAAACTTACCGTAGACATCAGCGCGCCTGTTGGAACAAAGAGCACCCGTTTCCACTCTCCGCGTCGAATCTTTGGAAGGATATATGCAGAAAGTGTTACCGCTGCACATCCACAGCCGCTGCCCCCTGCATGCGTATCCTGTGCGTTTTGATCAAAGATCAACATTCCACAATCCAGATGATTTTGTTTCAAATCTACACCTTTGCCACGCATCAAGTCAAATAGGATACTTTGACCTACATATCCAAGGTCTCCTGTTATGATTTTGTCATAATCTTCTACCTCTCTGCCAAAATCCTGCAAATTTTGTAAAATGGTGTCACACGCTGCAGGTGCCATACAAGCTCCCATATTCTGCGAATCTTTTAATCCATAATCCACAATTTTTCCGATTGTTACACCAGTTATCCTCACATGACTCCGTTTTCTCCCCACTAAAAATGCTCCGCTTCCTGTTACTGTCCACTGCGCAGACAACGGTCTTTGATTTGCATAACTTAGCGGAAATCGAAACTCTTTTTCTGCACTTCCGAAATGACTGGACGTCACTGCCAGAATACAGTCTCCATATCCTGCTGCCACACTCATGGACGCTAATGCCAATGCTTCCCCAGATGTGGAGCAGGCACCAAATAGTCCAAACAATGGAATCTGAAGTTCTTCTACCCCTTGGGAGGTTGCAATCCCCTGACGCAACAGGTCTCCACCGTATAAGTAACGGACTTCTTCCAATAAGATTCCGGATTTTTTCATTGCCATCAAACATGCAAGTTTCTGCATGGTTCCTTCCGCTTCTTCCCAGGTTTTGGCTCCAAACAAATTATCGTCTCCGTATTGATCAAAAAATTGTCCCAGCGGACCTTCTCCTTCTTTTTTCCCTACAATTGATGCACTACTAATAAGATATGGTGATTCATGAAACGCAAGGCTTTGCTGCCCTCTCGTCTGATTTTCCTGACTTTTCATAATGTTCTCCTCGCTCTTGTGACTTGTTCTCATGATTTCTATTAGTATTTCCTGAACTCATCTTATTATGTACATTTCCGTTCAAAAAGGAGTGGTTTACACCACTCCAATTATAGTTCCTATCCAATAGATCAACCCCAGCACCCAGCTGGTAAACACACCATACAAAATCACTGG
>CAZPZR010000071.1:0-9349 GCA_964591105.1 uncultured Lachnospiraceae bacterium
TTTCGAATTTTCAGGGATGTTGTCTATCGTTTAATTATCAATGTTCTTTGTTGTTTTCAACAGCTTTGTTAGTTTATCATGCTTTCAAGTGTTTGTCAACAACTTTTTTGAAGTTTTTTTATTTTCTTTATTCTGTCGTTCTCGCTGCATCACCGCTTCGCGACAGCTTAGATATAATATCACGTCTTTTCGAAAGTGTCAATAGCTTTTTAAAACTTTTTTCATTTTCTTTTTTTGTGATATCTTAGTCATAAAAAACTGTCTGAAGCGTTTTGTTTCAGACAGTTTATACTGACCAACGGAGAAAGAGGGATTTGAACCCTCGCGCCGGTTGCCCGACCTACACCCTTAGCAGGGGCGCCTCTTCAGCCTCTTGAGTATTTCTCCAACGAAAGCTATCTTACCAAATAACTTCGTGATTGTCAACTACTTTTTACAAATTTTTATTAATCTTATCTTGTATTCTTTCTTTTACTAAAGATGCAATCTCATTTGTCTTCATATCTTTGTAATCTTCATAATATAAAGGTTCCATAAAATGAACTTGAACTTTTACTGGTTCTATTGAATTTGCATCGAATGGTTTAAAGGAATCGATGAGTGCTACTGGAACAATTGGAGCTTTTGCTTTTGTAGCTGCTTTAAAGCTTCCCCCTTTAAATTCCAGAAGTTCATTTCCATTTCTAGAACGTGTTCCTTCTGCAAATATAACAAAGTTTTTTCCATTCTGTACATCTTTGGCCACATTCAGAATCACTTGCATTCCTTGGCGAACATCCTCTCGATCTAATGCGTATCCTCTAATACATGATATTACTTGTTTCAAAAATGGCACACCTGCAGCTTCTTTTTTTATTACTACAGATACTGGTCTTGGAATTACATTAATAATTGCCAGCATATCATACATTCCCTGATGATTTGGAAATAACATAAATCCATCCTCTTTCGGAAGATTTTCTATCCCATGTGCATCAATAGTTACATTTCCACCCCTATTTGCTCTCTCTGTAATATACTTAAGCATTGCAAGATGTTCTTCATCACTAAATTTGTCTACGTGAGATGCCATATAACAGAGTTTGACCCACATAAATGGCACTCGTAAAATATTTCTTAATACCATTAATAATATTCTCTTCATATCTTGTTTCTCCTTCCATTTTTCCAGTGTATCATTGCATTATTTTGAAGTCAAATTTTTCTAGAATATTAATTTTCCTTCTATATCAAATAACTTCTTTCAAACTCTCTGTAATTGATATAAAATAAGACTTAGAATAGTATGGACAGGGTGCTTCGAATATTTCCTGCCCACAAGGAGGTTATTATGACAACAAATATTGATTTTGATGCGTTACAAAAAGATGCTGTTGAAATTTTCACTTCTGGTTTTGCCTGTTCAGAATCCGTGATTCACACAATCCGTAAGCATTTTGAAGTAGATATTCCAGATGTGGCAATTGCAATGAGTTCTGGTTTTCCATGGGGACTCGGCGGTGCTGGATGTATCTGTGGTGCACTCGCTGGTGCTACCATGTGTATTGGTTATTTCTTTGGACGAACAACACCTGGCGATCCTAAGATTAACAGATGTTTTGAAATTACTAACGAATTCCACGATGAATTTAAAAAAGCTTTTGGTGCATCTTGCTGCCGTGTTCTTATTAAAGGAATGGATCGAAATGCTCCTGAACGAAAAGCTCATTGTATTGAAATGGTTACATTCACCGTTACAAAGCTTTCTGAAATTTTGATTCGCGAACTTGAGAAAGACGCATAATAGAAAAATCGACTCACCAATTTGGCGAGTCGATTTTTTTTATTCTTCTGATGATTCTACTTCTTCGGATTCATTTTCTTCATCATCACCTTGTCTTACTTTTGCAATACTTGCAACGTAATTTCCCTCTGGAAGGTTGATGAGTTTTACTCCGGATGTTACTCGACCTAGCACTGAGATTCCTTCACACTTCATTCTTATAATGATACCTTCTGTGTTAATCATCATAATTTCATCGTCTTGAGCTACTGCTTTCACTCCCACTACATTTCCTGTTTTTTCCGTGATTTTGTAACACTTCACACCTTTTCCACCACGGTTTTGTGGAGTGAATTCTTCCATTTCAGTACGTTTTCCCATACCTTTTTCTGAAACAATAAGAAGTTCTGTTCCTTGTGAGTCTAACTGCATACCAATTACTTCATCATGATCGCCAAGATTCATTCCTCGAACTCCCATGGATGTTCTTCCTGTTGGACGTACATCTTTTTCATCAAAACGTATACACTGTCCGTATTTTGTTACAAGGAATACATCACGATTACTGTCTGTATATTTTACTTCGATTAATTCATCATCTTCGCGAAGTGTAATCGCTGCAAGTCCTGATTTACGTACATTTGCGTAATCAGTAATTGGAGTTTTCTTCACCAGCCCCTTCTTCGTAGCCATGAGAAGATAATCTCCTTCTTTGTATTCTTTGATTGGAATCACTGCACTTATTTTTTCTCCTGGTGTGAGCTGGAGAAGGTTGATAATTGCTGTTCCTCGGGATGTACGACTTGCTTCTGGAATTTCATATCCTTTCATTCGGTACACTCGTCCTTTATTTGTAAAGAACATGAGGTAATCGTGTGTGTGTGTCATAAATAATTCTTCCACATAATCTTCTGCAAGTTTTTGCATACCTTTAATGCCTTTGCCTCCTCGATTCTGTGCTTTGAATGTATCATTTGACATACGCTTAATATAACCAAGTTTTGTCATTGTGATTACAACATCTTCTTTTGGAATTAAATCTTCCATGGAGATATCAAATTCGTCAAATCCGATAGATGTTCTTCTTTCATCACCATATTTGTCACGAATCACAATAATTTCTTCTCTGATAACACCAAGAAGTAATTTTCTATCTGCAAGAATTGCTTTTAACTTCCCAATCTGTTCCATTAATTCTGCATATTCTTTTTCCAGTTTTTCTCTTTCCAAACCGGTAAGAGCACGAAGACGCATGTCAACAATTGCTTGTGCCTGAACTTCTGATAATTCAAAACGTTCCATTAATTCTGCTTTCGCAATCTGTACAGTCTTTGCTCCACGTATAATTTTGATTACTTCATCGATATTATCAAGCGCGATTAATAAGCCCTGAAGAATGTGAGCTCTTTCTTCTGCTTTATTTAATTCATACTTTGTACGACGAGTAACAACTTCTTCCTGATGCTGCAGATAATATGTGAGCATCTCAAGAATATTCATTACTTTTGGCTGATTATCAACTAATGCAAGCATAATAACTCCAAATGTATCCTGGAGCTGTGTATGTTTGTATAACTGGTTCAGCATTACATTTGCATTGACATCTTTACGAAGTTCAATGACAACACGCATTCCTTCACGGCTTGACTGGTCACTGAGATCTGTAATTCCATCTAATTTTTTATCTCTTACCATCTCGGCAATCTTTTCAATCAGACGTGCTTTATTTACCATAAATGGAAGCTCCGTAACAATAATTCTACTCTTTCCATTTGGCATTGTTTCAATATCTGTCACAGCACGCACACGAATTTTACCGCGTCCTGTGCGATATGCTTCTTCAATTCCTCTTGTACCAAGGATCATACCACCTGTTGGGAAATCTGGTCCTTTGATAATTTTCAAAATTTCTTCAATTGTTGTCTCTTCTTTATCTCCAATCTGATCGTCGATAATCTTTACAACTGCATTGATTACTTCTTTCAGGTTGTGTGGCGGAATATTAGTAGCCATACCAACAGCAATACCAGAGGTACCGTTTACAAGAAGATTTGGAAATCTTGCTGGAAGAACTGTTGGTTCTTTTTCTGTCTCATCAAAGTTTGGCACAAAATCTACTGTATTTTTGTTAATATCCGCAGTTAATTCCATGGAAATTTTGCTAAGTCTCGCTTCTGTGTAACGCATAGCAGCTGCACCATCACCATCCACAGAACCAAAGTTACCATGTCCATCTACAAGTGGGTATCTTGTAGACCATTCCTGTGCCATATTTACAAGTGCTCCATAAATAGAGCTATCACCATGAGGATGATATTTACCCATGGTATCACCAACGATACGTGCACACTTTCTGTGTGGCTTATCTGGACCGTTATTCAATTCAATCATTGAATATAAAATTCTTCTCTGAACTGGTTTTAAACCATCTCGAACATCTGGCAATGCACGAGAAGCGATTACACTCATTGCATAGTCTATATAGGAGGTCTCCATTGTTTTCTTAAGATCGACCTCATGGACTTTGTCAAAAATATTATCTTCCATTAACTTTCCATCGGGAAGGGGCAGCCTCGCACATGGCTACGTTACCACCATCCCCGCTCCTTTCTCTTTCACTGCTATACATCAAGATTCTTAACGTATTTTGCATTTTCTTCGATAAATTCACGTCTTGGTTCTACCTTATCACCCATCAGAGTAGTAAATGTAAGATCAAGTTCGGATGTTGTATCTTCATCCATGGTTACACGAAGAAGAACTCTATGTTCTGGATCCATGGTTGTATCCCATAACTGATCCGCATCCATTTCTCCAAGACCTTTGTAACGCTGAATTTTATTATTCTGGTCACGACCTACTTCTGAAATGATCTTGCTCAGTTCTTCATCACTGTATGCATACCATACTTTTTTGTTTTTCTCTAACTTGTAAAGCGGTGGCTGTGCAAGATATACATGGCCCTGCTTAATTAATTCTGGCATGAAACGATACAAGAATGTTAAGAGCAATGTACTAATATGTGCTCCATCGACATCGGCATCTGTCATGATAATAATTTTGTGATATCTTAATTTTGAAATATCAAAATCATCATGAATTCCTGTACCAAATGCTGTAATCATAGCTTTAATTTCAGCATTTCCATATATCTTATCAAGTCTTGCTTTTTCTACGTTCAATATTTTTCCTCGCAGCGGAAGAATTGCCTGTGTTGCACGGTCTCTAGCTGTCTTTGCAGAACCACCGGCTGAATCCCCCTCTACGATATAGATTTCACATTTTTTTGGATCCTTGTCAGAACAATCTGCAAGTTTTCCTGGAAGTGCCATTCCATCAAGAGCTGACTTTCTACGTGTCAAATCACGTGCTTTTCTCGCAGCTTCACGTGCTCTCTGTGCCATTACAGATTTTTCAACCGTCATCTTTGCAACTTGAGGATTCTGTTCCAGATAAATTTCAAGTGCTCTGCTTACGATATGATCTACCGCTCCTCTTGCTTCACTGTTACCTAATTTCTGTTTTGTCTGTCCTTCAAATTGAGGATCTGCAATCTTTACACTGATAATTGCAGTCAAACCTTCTCGAATATCTTCTCCAGATAAATTTGGTTCACTGTCTTTCAGTAATTTATTTTTTCTTGCATAATCGTTGAATGTTTTTGTAAGTGCGTTACGGAATCCTACTACATGAGTTCCTCCTTCTGGCGTTGTAATATTATTTACAAATCCATAAGTATTTTCACTGTAAGAATCGTTATGCTGCATTGCAACTTCAACGACTACCTGATTTTCTTCTCCTTCGCAATAGATAATATCTTCGTACAAAGGAGTTTTACTTTTATTCAAATATTCTACGAATTCTTTTATTCCACCTTCGTAGTGAAATGTTTGTTCAACCTTTTCTTCTGGTCTTTCATCTACGAGAATAATCTTCAGTCCTTTAGTAAGGAATGCCATCTCTCGGAAACGTTGTTTTAATACATCGTAGTCAAATACTGTCTCTTCGAAAATAGATCCATCCGGAGAAAATGTTACTTTTGTTCCTGTTTTTCCATCTTCACACTTTGCGATTACATCTAATTTTTTTACTACTTTTCCGCGTTCATAACGCTGCGTATACACCTTTCCTTCATGGCAGATTTCTACTTCAAGCCAATTAGAAAGTGCGTTAACTACAGATGCACCTACTCCATGAAGACCACCAGATACTTTGTATCCTCCGCCTCCAAATTTTCCACCAGCATGTAGTACAGTAAATACAACTTCTACTGCTGGAAGTCCTGCTTTCTGATTAATTCCAACTGGAATACCACGACCATTATCTACAACTGTCACTGAATTATCTGGGTGAATCGTTACACAGATTGTGTCGCAAAATCCAGCCAAAGCTTCATCAACGGAGTTGTCTACAATTTCGTATACAAGATGATGAAGTCCTCTTGCTGAAGTGCTCCCGATGTACATCCCAGGACGTTTTCTTACAGCTTCAAGACCTTCTAATATCTGAATCTCATCTGCTCCATATTCATGTTGTACTTTTTCTGTACTCATTCTAATCCTCCTAGTTTTCTCTTTCTACTTGTCCGTTCTGGACATGAAAGACTTTATTGATTGAAAAGCGATGATTTACAAAATCATCTACACCTGTACAGGTGATTAACGTTTGAATATCATTGATACTGTCTAATAAATAGTTTTGCCTGTGTTTATCCAGTTCAGACAACACATCATCCAACAATAAAATTGGCGTATCATTGATTGCACGTTTTACTAATTCTATCTCAGAAAGTTTTAGGGAAAGCGCAGCTGTTCTTTGCTGTCCCTGAGAACCAAATTTACGAATATCCAAGTCTCCCACCATAAAGCATATATCATCACGATGGGGGCCTACCGATGTACTTTTGATTCTCATATCTCTTTCTCTATTTTTTTCTAATGCTTTTTCTAACGAAAGATTTCCATTGCTTGGCTCATAAATCAATTGAAGATGTTCTCTATCCCCAGTTAATTTTTTATGGATATTAGAAATAATTTCGTTCATTTCCTCTACAAATTTTTGGCGTCTCTCGATGATTTTATTGCCATAATCTACGAGCTGCATCTCCCAAATTTCCAAAGTTTCCATGACTCCACTTTGAAATCCAATCTCTTTGAGCAAGTGATTTCTTTGATTTACAATTCGGTTATAATTTGCCAAATTACTCAAATACACTTTATCAAGTTGCGAAAGTTCCAGATCGATAAATCTTCTTCTCTCAGCCGGACCATTTTTTATAATATTCAAATCTTCCGGCGAGAAAAAAACTATATTAACAATTCCAAATAGTTCACTTGCTTTACGAATTGGCATTTTATTAATGGCAATTCCTTTGGGACTATTTTTCTTTAAATGCATATCAATCTGGTAGTTGATTCCCTTTTTTTCAACTACCGTCTCTATATGAGCCTCATCATGATTAAACTCTATCATATCACGGTCTTTTGTTCCTCTGTGTGACTTCGTTGTTCCAACAAGGTACAAAGATTCCAGAATATTGGTTTTTCCTTGTGCATTGTCACCATAAAAAATATTGGTTGCCTTATCAAATTCAAGGTTCAGGAAATCATAATTTCTAAAATTTTTTAATTTTAAAGAATTAATCTTCAATTTTTATTTCTTCTCCATCAAATAATACAACATCTCCAGCATAAAGTTTTCTGCCTCTTCTTGTATCAATCTCTCCATTCACCATAACAAGTCCATTCTGGATTACTTCTTTGGCTTCCACTCCAGACTCAACAAATCCCACTGCTTTCAATGCCTGTCCGAGTTTAATAAATTCTTCTCTTAATGTGATTGTTTCCATGATTGGTTCCCTTTCTTTATGCTACTGCGTTAAAATTTACTGGTAAAATTAAATAAATATAATTTTCAGCTTCATCCTTGATAAAGCAAGGTGCTTTTGCATTCATCAAGTACAGAGTAACTTCTTCGTCATCAATAACTCTAAGTGCATCAATTAAGAATTTTGGATTAAATCCAATCAACAGATCTTTTCCCTCTTTGTTTATCATAATTTCTTCATTCATTGATCCAATCTGAGACTTAATCTTTAATTCCATCATCTCATCTTCGATATTGATAATAATTGGCTTTTTATCTCCTTCTTTGATGAGCAATGTTGCACGGTCAATACAGCTTAATAATTCTTTTTTGTTGATACGTACTTTTGTATCATAATCACTTGAAAGCATCTGATCAATTTTAAAATACTCTCCTTCAATCAAACGTGAAACAACGATCGTCTGGTCAAATTCGAACACAATATGATTATTTGTGTATGAAATATTAACCATACTTTCAGCTTCTCCTGATAAAATTTTACTTACTTCCATCAATGTTTTACCTGGAACTACAAGTTTTTTATCGTTTACATTATCTTTCAAAGCAATCTTACGAATGGATATACGATGTCCATCCAAGGATACAACTCGAAGGATATTATTTTTTATTTCAAACAATTCACCAGTCATTAACTTATTGCTTTCTGTATCAGCAATAGAGAAAATAGTCTGTCTAATCACTTCTTTAAGTGTAAATTGAGAGATTTCAATAGATTCTTCTTTCTCAATAACAGGGAGATAAGAAAATTCTTCTCCTGGTTTACCAGAAATATCAAATTTTGCTTTTTCACATACAATCGTTGTCTGCAGGTTAGCATTTGTTTCGATAACAACATCGTTATCAGGTAACTTACGAACGATTTCAGAAAAAATCTTAGCATCGATAGCGATCATACCATGTTCTATAATATCACCATCAATTTCTGTCTGGATACCAAGTTCCATATCGTTAGCAGTTAATTTAATGACATCTGTAGTAGCATCAATCAAGATACACTCCAGGATTGGCATTGTAGTTTTAGATGGAACAGCTTTGGAAACTGTACCAACTCCTTTTACAAGATTAGATTTAGAACAAATAATTCTCATTGTGAAAAACTCCTTTCGCGCGGCGCTTATATAAATATATATATTAAAAAGTTTCGTCTTCTTCGCCTTAGTACTTGTGAAAAAGTGGATAAGTGGTTCTAGCCCTTGATTTTACTGAATTTTTCGAGTGGAAAAACCCGGTGGAATTCATTGGGATTGAGTGTGAATGGAGTTGGGAAAACTTTTTTGTTGCTTTGGAAAAGATTTTTGAAAATGAATTATCCCAACGCTATTCACAGGTTATCCACTACTTGTCCACAATTTTGTTAACATAGTCACTTCTATTTAAGTTGGATTTATTTTCTTCTTAATAATATTGATTGTATTGGCCAAGGTTTCGTCTGTTTTGATTCCTTTGCCTATTTTTTCTACTCCATATTTAATAGTAGAGTGATCCTTTCCACCAAGAATAATCCCCACGGTCTTTAATGGAGACTCTGTCATTGTACGTATTAAATACATGGCAATCTGTCGAGGCGCAGCAATCTCAGCATTTCTTTTGTTGCTTTTCAGGTCTGCAATAGAAATTCCAAAATGTTCGGACACAATATCTAAAATAAGTTCTGGAGTTACCTCTCTATTGTTTGCAGAAGAAACGATATCTTTTAATGCT